>JAAZCI010000004.1 GCA_012513365.1 Lysobacteraceae bacterium | reverse complement strand
ATCCCGATCCCGCCTTGTTGCGCCATCGCGATCGCCATTGCGCTCTCAGTTACGGTATCCATCGCCGCTGATAAAAGTGGGATGTTTAACGCGATTTTCTGAGTCAATTGCGTTTTTAAGCACACCGCTTTTGGAATGACTTCTGAATAATCCGGTACTAGTAAAACGTCGTCAAAGGTTAATCCTTGTTCCATCACTCTAAGCATATTGGTGTCTCCTAAAAAACTGATATTAAAAGGGCTTCGAAAGCTAAAAATTAAAGTCCTTTATTCTAACATAGAAATCTGAGAGGATAGCTAATTTATAGCGCTTTTCTCATTTTTTGCTATAATGCGAACAATTTACTATTAGAAATGCTTTTGGAGTCTCATCATCATGAATATCCCCAGCATGATTACCTCCTTTCGGGTCGCAATCATCCCTATTTTCATCGCAGTTTTCTTAATTGAGTTAAACGGTCATTTCTGGGGTTTCCCCGCGACAAACGTCGTTCTTCTTATCTTATTTGCCATCGCGTCGATCACCGACTGGCTTGATGGATATCTCGCTCGCAAATGGAATCAAACCTCAAGTTTTGGGGCGTTTTTAGACCCCGTTGCCGATAAATTGCTCGTTGCGGTAGCGCTCATTGCGATTGTGGCAAGTAACCCGACCCACTGGTATTTAACCCTATCGGTAATGATTATTATCAGCCGTGAAATCACCGTGTCGGCGCTGCGCGAATGGATGGCCTCCATGGGAGAACGCGGCGTTGTTGCAGTATCGTGGATCGGTAAATGGAAAACCGCTTTCCAAATGCTCGCCATCGGCTGCCTACTCTTTAAAGAGGATTTCTTCGGGCTACCGATCTTTACCATTGGCCTAATCTTATTAGTCGCCGCGACGGTATTAACGCTCTGGTCGATGATTCAATATCTCTACGCCACTTGGAAAGCACTGCGCCCCACAAACGCCTAAGACTCACGAATATTAAACCGAATACGAAAAAGCTCATGGTCTAACATTAAATCCATGAGCTTTTTTATTGCCTGTCGTTTTGTATCTTTCGTTTTAAAGCGTACGAATAATGCCTTCCACTTTTAAAAGATCACGCAGATAACGAGATGGCACTCCTTCATTAAATTGCGCCTCAATGGAAAAGTCGCTGAAATCACCTTGAGTAAACCCTCCGTTCAATTCTACTAACTCTGCTAATAATCGTTCTAACGCCTCCCGCACCGTGAGTACTGCATCAATCATATAGGGTACGCCGGAAACAAGCGCTACGACGCGGAGTTTTCCATCCATTTCGATAATCTTAAAGATCACCTTTAAATGTTCTTCATTGAGATGCGCTTCACTAATTGATGGGGTCTCTTCAGCATTTTCTGACATCGCGTGAAGTAATTTAAGATTATTGAGAATCAGCGACATCTCTTGAAGCTCGTCCTCACCCTCTTCAATCTGCTCTATCGAAAGATCAATAGATTTTTCCGTTGCAAGGGATTGCAAAAATCCAATCACTGTTTTAAAGCGCAGAAGTGCAAACTCAATCTCATCAAGATTAGTAAAACGCCCTAAACTAAGACGAATACTTTGGAGCGAACGTTCCGTGGAATAGCCCATCTCCGTTAAGACATATGAGGGCAACGTATCATCGCTATTGCACGCCGACCCCTTAGCAAAGCCAAGTTCCGGCAGATAATGAATCAGCGCATCGGCATGAACATCAGGAATCCAAAGGTTAAGAATCGATGGAATAATTCTGTGAATTTGATCTTCTGAATCGATCCGTCCACAGTTTCGCTCAACGCCAAGAGGAGCAAGTTCCGTTAAGATTTTATCGGCCAATACGGTATGACGCGCCTGCTCTTCTTCATATGAGTGGGCACAAAGTTCGAGTGCTTCCGCAAGCCCTGTGATCTGTTCATTCGGCATCGTGCCAGAGCGAATCCCGAGTTGCCCACCACTCCCATCAATCAGAGGCGTTAACGGTAAACGTGGAAAATGGCGACGATAGAGAATCCCGACACCTTTTGGCCCGTAGCATTTATGCCCACTCATGCTTAAAAGATCAAATTGAGAGGCATCAATTCGTTGGTGAGGCGCGGTTTGCGTGCCATCCACATGAAAGGGGATTTTTCGCGCGCGTGCTATTTTGGCAATGCTTTCAACTGGCATCACATCGCCCGTCTCATTATTCACCCAAATTAGCGAGATAATCGCGGTATCGTCAGTGATCACAGCTTCAACCATTTCAGGGGTAATCAGCCCTTGACGATTAGGCGAAATAAACGTGGCTTTATACCCCTCTTTCATCAGCGCCTGCACCGTTTGCAGCGTGGCTTTATGTTCCACCGTTGAGGTAATAATGT
Source organism: Lysobacteraceae bacterium (assembly GCA_012513365.1). Classification (GTDB taxonomy): domain Bacteria; phylum Pseudomonadota; class Gammaproteobacteria; order Cardiobacteriales; family Wohlfahrtiimonadaceae; genus CALZBJ01. The sequence continues at coordinate 15,969 of JAAZCI010000004.1, read as the reverse complement.
GCTTTTTCGTTTGGCTATGGCAGACACCCTTAATCGCCTGATTGATCGATTCCGTTGCGCCACTTGTGATAATGAGCTCGTTGCGTTTCACCTGTAAAAATGCGGCAATCGAATCAAGGGCCTGATCGAGCGCCTCTTTTGCTTCAAACCCCGCCCGATGATGGCTCGTAAAATTCCCCCACTTGGAGTGAAGCGTCTTCACCATCACATCGATCACGCTGGGATCGGGAGGCGTTGTGGCTGCATAATCAAGATAGACAAATCGATCGTTTTTCATCATGGAAATCCTAGATTGTGAACGGAAAATTAAACGGATAGATTAAACGTATGGATTAAAGGTATCGGGGCTGAAAAATAGAGCGAAACAAAAACGCGAGAGCCGAACTCTCGCGAATTATTATAACGCTTTTATCAAATCACTCGAAAGGGATTTACTTAGCCGCGATAGTGCTTAATAAATTGTTGGAAACGCTCTGATTTTGGATTAGTGAAGAGCTCCTCAGGCGGGCCCTGCTCTTCGATGCGTCCCTCATGGAAAAAGACCACCTCATCGGAGATATTTTTCGCAAAATCCATCTCGTGGGTCACGATCACCATGGTCATGCCCTCTTTAGCAAGATCTTGCATCACCGTTAATACCTCGTGAACAAGTTCTGGGTCAAGCGCAGATGTTGGCTCATCAAAGAGCATCACACTTGGCTCCATCGCTAACGCTCTAGCAATGGCAACGCGCTGCTGCTGACCGCCTGATAGATTGATCGGATAATCATGAACGCGCTCAGAAAGCCCTACTTTATTAAGAAGTTCAAGCGAACGTGCTTTCGCCTCTTTTTTCGATAATCCTAATACATGGATCGGCGCTTCCATCATATTTTCAAGCACCGTCATATGACTCCAGAGATTAAAGTTTTGAAACACCATGCCAAGCTGAGTACGCAGGCGACGCATCTGTTGCGGATCTTCGGCGACAAGGCCTTTATCGCCCGGCATCAATTTTAACGCTTCACCATTAATAATGATCTCCCCTTGATCGGGTTTTTCAAGCAGATTAATACAGCGTAAAAATGTACTTTTCCCTGAACCTGAAGCCCCTAAAAGCGAGACAACATCCCCTTTTTGCAACTCAAGTGAAATCCCTTTTAAAATCTCACGGTCACCAAAGGACTTATGGATATTTTTAATAGTTAATGCTGGCGTATGTTTCATAAATCTCTGTAAACTATTTTAAAATCAATGGGGCATTATAGCAGTATCGGCCAAATAAAACATCGAAGAGATTCCCCGCGCGCGCTATTTTCTCAAATCCCCACCGAATCTCAGCTTAATTAATTGAATTGATAGGCGCTCATTAAAAAAATTAAATTGCTATTTAATTAAAAGGGCGGAGAATGGGAAGAATTGGGACACATTTTGGCTTGTCGAAGGATATATTGAATATGCAGCACTTAAATGATTGCGAGTTTCTCCACACTATTTTAGAAAATGAAGGGGTCACCGGATTAACCTATAACGATGGGTGGATTGAGAGTTCACAGACACCGACAAAGATTGCTGCACTGATCGAATTAAATCCCGCAGAACGTCAAGAATTATCGACGGTAACGCTCCATATTCGCCTTGCGCGCGAAGGATTTAAACCCTTTTCACAAAATTTTGAAGGCTATGCCCATTCAGAAGAAGAGGCGATTTTAGATGCCTATCAGGCCTTTTCGCATACGGCGCTTGACCCGCTTTTGCTCGCCATTTGGAACATCAATGAAGCGGGCTATATTCAAGAAGAGGAGTGGGAAGTTGGCCCGGACCTCTATCGCGCGTGCCTTGGCAATGTCGTCGGTGAAGGAGAAGCCGGAAAACCCAATGAGATTGGCGCAGAAAACGCCAAAATTGCGACCGAAAGCGGCGTGGTTGATATTCCTGAGGATTATTTTGAGGCGCTCGTTGAGACCATTTATGATAATGCCGAAGGGGAAGAATTCCTCTGGTTCCATTTCAATTTCGTCTATACTCCCGGTGAAATGCCGGTGATGGAGCTCTATAAAAATGGCGAGCTTGTCGATCTTGAACCCTCTGAACTGCTCGATATTCCCTGGCCTGAGTCCAATGAGTTTTACGCATTTCGCGAAACAGTGATCTTAACAAAAAAGCCTGCATAAACCCGCCACCCTTTAAATATAGATAAAAACTCAATAGAGAGCCTGGCCTTCATGCTGGGCTTTTTGTTGCGCTACGAGCGCTTAATTTCTTATACTGCTCGCTCATCATGCCTAAAACGAGGAGCGCTTTATGATTTTCAATCCCCCACTTATTCAAGCAACGCTAATTAAACGCTATCGCCGATTTTTAACCGATATCCGCCTTGAATCCAGTGAAACGATTACCATTCATTGCCCCAATACTGGCTCGATGATGAACTGTTTAGTGCCGGAGAGTAAAGCTTGGTATCTCCCTTCTACCGACCCAAATCGGAAAACCAAAGGCACATGGGTACTTGCGACAACGCCCCACGGACGCATCGCCAATATTAATACTCATTATGCCAATACGCTTGTGGAAGAGGCGCTGAGCGAGGGTATTATCAAAGAAGCAGGCCCCTTTAAAAAGCTCCGCCGTGAAGTGAAATATGGGGAAGAAAATTCTCGCATCGATTTTTGCTTAACCCACGAGGACGATTCGCTCACCTATATTGAGGTGAAAAGTGTGACGCTCGGATTTCATGATTCCACCACTGCCGCCTTTCCTGATACTGTGACTGAACGTGGGACAAAACACCTCCGTGAACTGATGCGCCTTGCTGAAAATGGCATTAAAACGATCCTGCTCTACTGCGTCAATCTCTCAAGAATTACCGCCGTTCGCCCCGCCGATGAGATCGATCCTGAATATGGTAAAGCCCTTCGCCTTGCCCAAAAAGCCGGTGTAAAAATTATCGCCTATGGCACCGAATTATCCCCGAGCGAAATCAAAATCACCCATTCGATTCCGGTGGTGATGGATTAATTCACCATTAATTCATCTGACAATAAAAAAGAGCGTGTCTGCTGATTTTATCTCAACAAGACACGCTCTCACGCCATATCACTCATGGAGTGTGATTCTCTAGCGCACGACGCGCCCATTATGCAATCACTATCGAGGTCAACAAAACGACTACGAATCACACACTCTACTTTAGTGCGATCAAACTCTCTAAGCGCTAAGAGCGCAACGCTCAAAGAAAAAGATCGACCTTTTATAGATTTCCAATGGAGAGATATTTTGTTTCTAAATAGGGCTCAATTCCTTCAATCCCCCCTTCCCGGCCGATACCACTCTCTTTAAAACCGCCAAAGGGTACTTGCGCCGTGCTCGGTAAGCCATCATTCCAACCAACGATTCCAAAATCGAGATTATCTTGCAGGTAAATACCCGCTTTATAATCATTCGTGAAATAGTACGCGGCTAGCCCAAAAGGCGTACCATTGGCAATTTCGATCGCTTCATCAAGGGTATTAAATGCAATAATGGGAGCGACGGGACCAAAGGTCTCCTCAGACATAATATCCATCTCAAGCGTGACCTTGCCAAGCACCGTCGGCGCAACAAAATAGATCCCTTTATCATCGTCCGCTTGATAGGTGCCCCCGGCTAAAATAGTCGCACCGTTCGATTTAGCATTCTCAATTTGAGACACCACTTTATCAAACCCTTTCTTATTAATCAGCGGCCCAACATCGGTCTTCGCATCGAGGCCATTTCCCATCTTTAAGGCGTTGGTCGCGGCGGCAAATTTCTCACTAAATTCCTGAATGACCGCTTGATGGACAATGAAACGATTCGCGCACACGCAGGTCTGCCCTGCATTTCTAAATTTAGAAGCGAGCGCTTGCGTCACCGCAAAATCAATATCCGCGTCTTGACAGATAATAAACGGGGCATGCCCGCCTAACTCCATCGACACATGTTTTACCGTACAGGCGCTATCGCTGATTAGGCGCTTCCCAACGGGTGTTGAGCCGGTAAAGGTAATTTTGCGCACATGCTCACTTTCCGTGAAAATAGGCCCAACCTCTGAGCCATGACCGATCACGCATTGAATCACATCTTCGGGAATCCCGGCCTCATGAGCGAGCTCCACCAATTTAATCATGGTAAGTGGGGTATCTTCTGCCGGCTTCACAATAAATGTACACCCCGCCGCAAGCGCAGGACCGGCTTTTCGGGTCATCATTGCAGCAGGGAAATTCCATGGCGTAATGGCTGCCACTTGCCCAATTCCTTGACGCGTTACAACAATACGCTTATCGCTCCCATTTGCCGGAATTGTGCGCCCATAGATACGCTTGGCCTCTTCGGCATACCACGTTAAATAACTCACCGCATAATTGACCTCACCACGGGATTCTTGAAGCGGCTTGCCATTCTCTTCCGTCATCACTTTAGCGATCGATTCCTTATCTCGCATAATGAGCTCTGCCCATTTAAAAATGAGCTCTGCGCGGTGATATGCCGAGGTTTTCCGCCATGTTTTAAATGCTTCATTCCCGCGAGCGAGTTTTTCAATAATCACCTCTTTAGAATCAATGGGGAGCGTTGCCAGTAGCTCACCTGTAGCAGGATTATGTACTTTTAATTGAGTCATTGTTTCAGATCCTTTTTTCTTCTTCACCTTCATAAAAAAGTGGGTAAATGGTTCGCTATTTACCCACCTCTATTTCACTTAAATTTCGCTTATTGAACTGATTGAAGTGTTACGCTTTTGCGCTTGCTTCAATGGCCTCTGTTAAGATGGCCAAGCCCTTCTCAAGCTCGCTATCGGTAATTGTAAGAGGCGATAAGAAACGAATCACATTACTGTAAAGCCCTGCTGATAAAAGCAGTAAACCATGCTCATTGGCATAATTGACGATCGCATTCGTGCGCGCTGCGTCCGGTTTTTTCGAGAGAGGATCCACAACAATTTCCGCTGCAACAATCGCACCTAAGCGGCGAATATCACCAATAAATGCATGCGTTTTTTGCGCTTCTTTTAAGAAGTTTTCAAGCTTTTGACCAAGGATTTCAGATTTATCGTTTAAGTTTTCCTCTTCAATAATCTCAAATACCGCCAAAGCCGCCGCGCAAGCAAGGGGGTTTCCTGCGAAGGTACCGCCAAGCTCACCAGGGTTGGACGCATTCACCATCTCAGCGCGCCCTACCACTGCACTTAATGGCATACCTGCAGCAAGTGATTTAGACGTAGTCATAAGATCGGGCACAATGCCGTAATTTTCCATCGCGAATGTTTTCCCCGTACGGCAAAAACCGGTCTGAATTTCATCGGCAACAAAAACAATGTCATGCTCTTGGCAAAAATTATAGACAAACTCCACAAATCGTTGCGGAGGAATCATAAATCCGCCCTCTCCTTGAACAGGCTCCATCACCACACAGGCAACATTATCCGGCGACACCGTGCCTTTAAAAAACTCTTTAAAACGATCAATCACCTGATCAATATATTGATCTTCACTCATGCCATTTGGGCGCTCATACACAAATGGAAAGGGCGCTTGATACACCTCTGAGTTAAATGGACCGAACCCCACTTTATAGGGGTTTACTTTACTGGTCATGCCCATGGTTAAGTTAGTACGGCCATGGAATGCACGATTAAATGAGACCACACCGGGCTTTCCGGTATAACGACGTGCAATTTTCACCGCATTTTCAACCGCTTCTGCCCCTGAGTTAAAGAGTGCGGCCTTTTTCTCGTGATCGCCGGCGGTAATCTCACATAGTTTTTGACACACCGCGATATACCCTTCATACATCACGACGTTAAATCCAGGATGGGTGAATTCTTCCACCTGTTTTTTAATCGCCTCTACTACTTTTGGATGGCTATGCCCCACGTTCATCACTCCAATTGCGCCAGCAAAATCGATAAACTCACGGCCATCTTCCGTTTTCACAGTGGCATTTTTAGCTGATACTGCAACATTTAAATTCCCGTTGCTCACCCCGCGTGCTACATATTTTTCACGCAATTGTTGTAAAGTACTCATGTTAAATCTCCTTTGATTGATCTTATTTTTGATATGGATGTTAAGTGTTAAACAATGAGGGGCCTATTTCGGAACGAATACATTTAAGCCGATCAAAATCTCCTCAATTGAGGCAGGTAAAAGGTTGGTGTTGTAGAGCAAATCGCACACCGCATAGAGCGCCGCGAAACTATAAAGAGCAATAATCATTCCTTGCACAGGAGCACTCGTGATCCAGCGGTTGCACTGCCAATCGGGCACAATATCGCCGATTTTACGAGCTCTTTTCAGCATTAAAATGGGTAAAATCGCTAAAATCACCCCTCCGACAGCACCAGCAAACTCTAAGGCTCTTCCAAATGAAACCAGCTCGCGGTACGCCAAAATAAAAGGAGGAATAGAGATCACGGCAAGCACGATCGCACGGCGAAGTTTGCGCGTTTCGGAGCCCAATTTAAATTGGTCATAAATATTCGTTAGGTAACTCCCGCCTAATCCCCAGTAGGAGGTTAGCATCGCGCATAGTGCAAAGAGGTTCGCGGTTAACGCCGCCCACGGGCCTAAATAGCGTCCCCAAGTGATCGTTGCAATTTCATCAACATTATCAATTCCTGCTAGTGAAATGATCGAAAGTGCCACCGTCGTTAAAAGCAAAAAGGTACAGAGCATCCCGATCACAATCGCTTTTGGCAACAGTTTTGGTTGATGCACAAAGCCGCGGGCGATCTCTGGCACAATATATTGCGCCGAGTAACTAAACACCACCAGATAAATGATCGGAATCATGTAGGACCACTGTCCTTCCATCAGGTGCTCAATTTTGGTATTAACATTAAAAAGCGTTGCAAATGAGAGAATCAGGATCATCGAAATCATCGTAATGCTGATATATTTCTCCCCCTTCCCGATTGCTTTTAGGCCCCCATATAAAATCCCGATGGCTGGAATGGCAAACAACAGACTCCCAATCTGGTTGGGAATGCCGAAAAGCTCATTCATCAAACGCCCACTTCCCGCCATATACGCAATCAAGGCGCCGGTACTATTGGCAAAAATGGAGATAAAGATAAACCACGATCCCACCTTTCCAACGTATTTGCGTGCGAGCCCACTCAGCTGATAATGTGCACGCGTCCGTAGTGAGGATTCAGCCACATAGAGCATCGTAATCGTGGTGATAATTCCGATCACAATTAACCAGAAAAAGAGGGGGATAAACCCTGAGTTTCGCGATGCATAGGGAATCGCTAAAACGCCCGCACCAATATTGGTACCGACAATCATCGCAATGCCCTCTAACAGAGTGAGTTTTTTCGCGACAAGTGTTTCCGTTGCCTGATCGCTTGTCAGCTCTTTTTTAGACGTTTTTTTAGACGATATCACATCAGAATCTGCACGTGAAAATCCGCCAGACGGTTCCATAAAACCCTCTACGCTAGTAGAATTCATACTATTTTCCTCTCCTTATTCCTCGATGAGCTTCGTTTTTATTTTCAATAATATATTTGGATATTTTTATAATTGATCGCTTATTCGCATTTCCGAAGTCTCACGTAAATTACTCAATTGTTTTTGCTTATAATAAAATTTACGTCTTATTCGATAATATGGATTTCTACGATTCATGACAATTAGACAAAGATAATGAAATTTTTTACCCATTCATACGATCGTATGAATATAATGGGGTAATTTCCATAATCGAAAAGGATTTCCATGCAATTAACCGTTCGTGATTTAGTTGAAATGCCTCAACTGAAAATACGCCCAATAGCCGGAGAGAATGGGCTTGGTCGCACTATCGAGTGGGCGCATACTTCCGAGCTTGAAGACCCAAGCGCTTGGGTTTTACCCAACTATCTGATTATGACGACAGGGCTTGGCATTCCCAAACATCAAAAGAAACAGCACGATTATATTATGCGGTTAATTGATGCAGATTTAGCGGGACTGATGATTTCAGATGAGATGAACGCGCCCGATAACCTTTCAAAATTGATTGAAATCGCCGATGCACACGACTTTCCCGTCCTTTTTATTAACTATCACGTCCCCTTTATTGAGGTGGCTAAAATTATTATTGAGGCCAATAAAGGGAAAAAAGATGCGGTTAATAACGCACTCGTCAACCTTTTATACGATCATACGAAAGAACTGATTAAAGAGCATGATATCAATGCGCTATTAGAGCGGGTTAGTGTTCTTTTAAACCTACCCATCTATCTGATGGATCCCATCGATCCGACAATTCCCCTCTTTAATTTAGCGCCCCTTCCTGAGAGTGTCCACACGACCATTAAGAAAACTCCCTTAACGCTAAAAGAGGTTCAGAAAATCTATCAACCCTCAGCGCCGACACTCCATATGATTCCGCTACAAGCGCAAGATCTATTGCTTATCGTGATCGATAATTCCATCAATCATGAGCTGATGCAAAATCTCGCCATGCTCTTTAGCCTCTGCATTGAAAACCGTAAAGAGACCTGTTATCAGCGTTTTAGACTCAGCAGTGATTTCCTCGATGATATTTTAAATGAGCGTGTAAGTAGCGCCTATATCGAACAGAAATTGCCTAACTTTAAGATCGATATGGAGCAGACGCCTTGCTACGCTGTTATTACAACCCTCGAGGCTGACCATCATTATCTAAAACAATTCTTTAAATATAATGTCTCGGGAATGGCACTTTTAAAAAAAGGACGACTCTTCCTCATTACTGAAGCGCCGCATATCGATACATTGACCCGCCTCTTTGCGCAACTTGGCATTAGCGATCCGATTGTTGAAATTAAGCGGATTCATGATGCTTTTCAAGAGGCGATGCTTGCTTATAAAAATAGCTCGCCGGAATACCCCATCCAACACTATTCCAATCAAAATTACGCAACGCATACCCTCCCTCGAAGTCTTGAAGAGGCCGAACGCATATTTGAATTTAATTTGGGCGCACTCTATGAACAAGATCAGAGCAAAAATACGCGCTACTTGCATACACTAAAAGCCTTTTTAGAGAATGATCGCGCTTGGGAGAAAACTGCCAATCAACTCCATATTCATAAGCAGACACTCGTCTACCGTATTCATAAAGTTGAAGAGATTACCAGACGAAAACTCAATTCAACCGCCGATGTTGTGGAACTTTGGATGGCGCTGAAGGCGGGAGAGATTTTAGGGCATATTATCGAGTAATCGAATTATTAAACAATTGAACACGCAATCCTAGCCCAACACCTTGTCACTCTATTGTTAAAAATAATCTGTTATCGTAAATAATGGTTAATTGCATTAAAGTAAATTCAATGGACGCTCATTCAGTGAGATGCTTTAATGACATGATAATAAAAATGATGTCAATAACGATCATAATGGAGAGGATTAAATGATGGTGCCCCGTGTGAAAAAATCGCTTTTAACTCTTGCGTTGTCGATGTTGATTCCGCTTTCGACATCCCTGGTATTGGCTGAGTCTACGCTACCTGACGAGAATCAGCCCATCGAGGCTCTGCTTAAAAATAATCTTTATCTGCATGGCATTGCGCTCAATTTTCCTGGGGATCATTATTTAGAGATTGGTGAAAAACTGGTACGCCACAATGCACTTATCGGCAATAAATCTGATCAAGATGAAACTGATCAGCGCGATAGTTGGGAAACGGGAAACGCGCCTAAATTTAAATCGATTCATGATTATCTGCCTGAAAATGGCTCGCTTTTGCATTTTAATCGCTACATTGAAAAAGATGGCGCGGCCTATACAATCGAAGAGATCACGCCTTGCCGAGTCTATCCGGTGAATGGTTGTTTGGAAACGCTTAACGCCCGTCAGCCAATCATTAACACGCTCATCAATAATAATGAGACATTGCTACAGCGCTTTAAAACACTCCGCGAGGAGAGCGAGCACAACACCGTTTTAATCCCCGATACGCCGATCGCGCTCGCTTATATCCCGTTTAATAATCACCAATTGATGATCGATCTGTTTCATCTAGAGCTCTCCAATATGGCGCTCGATTTTAATCGCCACCACAGTGCAAATCAGCAACAAAATGCACTGCATACGCTTCAATCGCTCGATCATTTTATTGAGCTTCTCACCGAATCGAAACAATCTCCGCTCTTAGTCGATCTGATGGTGAGCGTTTCGCTTCGCCAATCCCTTGATCAGACGCTCGATGCGTTACTATCTGACAATGCGCTCGACCCGATACTTAACGACCCGGCGCTTGAAGCGATTTTCGAATTGCAAGAACGCCTCGATATTCTCGAAGCGCTCACAAAAGCCGTTGCCTTTGAGCTCACCGAACGGGCGCGTTATGAAACGGAATTTTGGTCTGCGGCGCTGTTTGATCCGATTAGCGATGGCATGAATGAAAAGACCTTAGAAACAATGACGCTTGAGGAACTCTTTACCCTGCAAAAACCCAAAATTGAGGAGCTGATCGAACTCATCGGTACGCCCAACACCTTTGATGTTGAGCTATTACAACGTAAAAATGAAGCGACTCGCTCCCTTCGAGAGATGCGCGATATGATCGAGATGTTTGAGAAAAGTCCGCTCTATGAAACTCTTAAAGCCATGCCGTTTACCAGTGCTCGCGCCTACTACTTTGATGAGGTGAATGAGTATATCACGCTTTTAAATCACGATTCGCTTCTCAATCCGAGTGAAAAGATGATTGCCCTACAAACGCGCTTAAATAGCCCCTTTGAACAGCGTTATTACACGCAATTAATTGTGCAACATAACTATCATAAATTGCTGCGCCTTAAATATCTCATCGCGAAAAATCGTATTCAAGACCGCGATATTGAGGCTTTTTTACAGCGAGAAAAACGTCGCGCCGTCAATAGTATTACCAATCAAGCGTTTGTTTGGGATCCCAAAACGCGCACAATTTCAACGGATAATCCGGCCGATCCTAAATTATTGCCTTCACCTTTAAATAAGAGTGAGGCGGCACTGGGTAAGCTTCAAATCACTCTACCGGAGGTAAAACGCACGAGCAAAAATCGCCGGCGTTAAAATAGAAAGGAGGCCCTTAATGGAGTCGCCAGAAAACATTAAGAGCCTCAAGAGATATCTCTGACATTTGATATGGAGTGTGCAGAGATCATGGGGGAATGAGTTTGAACGGCCGGTTTAGAGCCGTTCAATTAAGATCGATAACGATCAAATAAATTTTAAGTTAATTGGTTTTTACCACGGTGATGGTCCAAGCAGCATCTCCGATTTGAGCATACTCGGTGACATCATGCCCCGCCTCTGCTGCCCAGCGCGGAATCGCTTCGGTCCCTTGAGTACAATCAAATTCAATGAGAAGTGCGTCGCCAATTTCAAGCTCCGCCATCTTCTCTTTCGCTTCAATCAGCGGGAAAGGACAGACAAGTCCGAGGGATTTAAGTTCGTAAAGTGCCATAATTGGGGCTCCTAAATAGGTATAAATCATAAAATGATGAATGGGTGATGTAATTTGATTTAGTTGATAACGGGCGCTGCATTTAACGCGGGTTGTTCGTTTAAGCCTTTTTTGCTTCCGGCTTTTTTACGTGGTCTGACATAGACAAAGTAAGAGGCGATCCAGACACCGATGATGGTGAAAACAAGTCCGCTCCAGCCCTGCCAGGTCATAATGGCGGTATTGGTTAGGCCATTTCCGATGGTGCATCCGCCGGCAAAACTTGCGCCGATGCCCATTAAGATGCCGCCTGTTGCGCTTGAAATTAAGATCTCACTGCTCGGGACGCGCCATTTAAATTCCCGGCTGCCTTTCGCGGCGATAAATGAGCCCACAAAGATTCCCAGGACTAAAAAGACCCCCCAATCGATCACGCCTAAATCGCCCGTGACTAAAAATCGAATAATATTCGCGGAGGGCGTTGTAATGCCGAGTCCGCCATTTCGCCCGCTTGCTGTACTTAAAGGCCACGCCACAAGCGCAATCAATCCAATCACCGCGCCGGCCACAAAGGGATGCCAACGCTTTTCAAATAAAAGGTGGGCAATACCGCTCTTTTTCGGGGGAAGTGAGGGGATTTTCACTTTTGGTCTACGCAGATGTTTCACCGTAAAAAACCCGGTCACCACCACTAAAATCGCAATCAGCAAACCTTGAGAGAGCCCTATCGTTTCAGCAACAGAGTTATTGACAACGCCTACCGAAGCAATCTCGCTATAGACTCCTTTTAACGCACCATATTTGGTAATCGCCGCAAAGATCATATAGAAAAAGAGCGCAATCCAACTGCCGATTAATCCTTCTGCCGCGCGATACCACGTTCCGGTGGCACATCCACCAGCTAAGACGATGCCAATACCGAAAAGAAGGCTTCCGCCGATCGATCCTAAGAGGGAAAACGTCCCCACTTTCGGGGTTAAATAGCCGGTTTGCACAAGCGCATAAACGCCGACGGCCTGCACTGAAATGGCGATCAAAAATGCGTAGAGCATGGTGTTATTGCGCGTTAGATAGATGTCGCGAAAGCCGCCCGTCATACAAAATCGAGCCCGCTGTAAAATAAAGCCGAAAATAATTCCTATAAATAGCCCAGTGATCACGATGATTCTCCTTTTTTAGGCACAATCGTCCACTCACGGGAATCATAGCCGCGCAAAAATGCCCTCGGAGTTACAAAAATGGCGCGTTAAAGTCGTGATGGCAAACTGCCTAGCTCACAGACCATAAAGCAACATCCAAGCGTAACGCCGATGCATGCGCAGATATCATCGTGAATAAAACGATTCGATTAATCTGAAATGTAAAATGTAATTATTTGGAAAATGGAGTCTAAATGTGGTTAGGGATTAACAACACATCATCATGGAACAGCAACACATACACATCGCCGCACGCACATTGAAAGTGGTGGTCGAAACGATGGTTTTTTGTACGTTTTGCGTAGCCATGACTACTCCTAATTGAGAGTGTGAATAATATAGTGTGTAACAAATGGTAATGGGATGTAAAAAGTTTCTAATTTTTTGTAATGATTCTTCCATTACCGCCGAATCACTGAGTATCAGTTTTAGCACCCTGAAAATAGAAAAGCAAGCCCCTTTTTAAAACTTTTTAGTTAAAAGATTTGTATAATCAATGACTTTTATCGATATAAAGATATATTGTCTTTTTGCTAGATGTTTTTAGGTGGTTTTTTGATGCAATAAAATATTCCCATTATGGCCGTTCAAATCAACATGGTGCAGCGCACATTCACCCGACAAAATAATTTACCAGCATTCGCCTCGAGAAGTCAGACAACTTGCCCCAAAATTTGTATAATGGAAGGCTTGTAAGATTTTTTATTAATCTCGTTTGACTACAAAGGATCGTTTAAAGATGAAGCCAACGTATCAACCCTCTGCCATTGAAGCGGCTGCCCAGGCGTACTGGGAAGAGAATCAATCCTTCATTACCAAAGATAAGACCGATAAACCCAATTATTACTGTTTATCGATGTTCCCCTACCCGTCCGGGCGACTGCACATGGGGCACGTGCGTAACTACACAATCGGGGATGTGATTAGCCGTTATAAAATGATGAAGGGCTTCAACGTGATGCAACCAATCGGTTGGGACTCGTTCGGAATGCCTGCTGAAAATGCGGCGATCGATAACCAAGTGGCACCCTATGCATGGACCAATAAAAACATTGTCTATATGCGTCGCCAATTTAAAGAACTCGGCTTTGGGTTCGATTGGTCACGGGAATTTTCAACCTGTGATCCTGAATATTATCGTTGGGAGCAGTGGTTTTTCCTCAAACTCTACGAAAAAGGCGTCATCTACCGTAAAAACGGCATTGTAAACTGGGACCCTGTGGATCAAACCGTCCTCGCAAACGAGCAGGTAATTAACGGTCGTGGCTGGCGTTCGGATGCGCTGGTTGAGCGTCGTGAAATCCCGATGTACTACTTCAAAATTACCGATTTTGCTGACGAGCTGTTAGAAGATCTTGATATTCTAAAAGGCGGCTGGCCTGAGCAAGTGCGCACCATGCAAGCGAACTGGATCGGTAAATCAGAAGGGATGGAGGTGACTTTCACCTACGAAGGTGGTCAATTTAACGTCTTCACCACTCGCCCTGACACCTTAATGGGAGTGACTTATGTCGCCGTTGCGCCGGAACACCCGATCGCAACGAAAGCGGCTGAAACCAATCCTGCATTAAAAGAATTTATCCAAGAGTGCCAAAAAACCGGTACTTCAGAAGCGGATTTTGCAACCCAAGAAGCCAAGGGCATGAACTCAGGCTTTTTTGCAACGCACCCGATTACCGGTGAAAAAGTGCAAATCTGGGTCGCGAACTACGTCTTAATGGCCTACGGTGACGGCGCGGTAATGGCCGTTCCTGCTCACGATGAACGCGACTTTGGCTTTGCCCATAAATACGGTTTACCCATTAAACCTGTGATCGATTGCGGCGCCAAAGATACGAGCTACACCGTTTGGGAAGAGGCCTATGCCGCGCACGGAACACTCATTGATTCGGGCGATTTCACTGGCTTAAATTTTGAAGAAGCTTTTGAGAAAATCGGCGCATTTTTACAAGAACGTAATCTTGGAAAACCAAGAACGCAATATCGCCTCCGCGACTGGGGGATCTCACGTCAACGCTATTGGGGTTGCCCAATTCCGATCATTAACTGTGAGTGCTGCGGCCCGGTTCCTGTGCCCGAGCAAGATCTTCCGGTGGTGCTTCCAACGGACTGTATCCCCGATGGTTCAGGCAATCCGCTCAATAAGCTCGATAGTTTTATCAATGTGGAGTGCCCGAAATGTGGCAAACCTGCAAAACGCGAAACTGACACCATGGATACCTTCGTAGAATCCTCATGGTATTACGCGCGCTTTGCTTCAAGTGATTACGATAAAGGCATGATCGATAGCGAACGCGCCGAAGCGTGGTTACCGGTTGATCAATATATCGGCGGCGTTGAACATGCGATTTTGCATCTCCTCTATTCACGTTTCTTCCATAAATTGATGCGTAATGAAGGTCTTTTAGGCGATCCTGCCAAAGTGAGCCCCGAGCCCTTTAAAGCGCTATTAACCCAAGGCATGGTGGTCGCACCCACCTTCTATCGTCACACGAGCAAGGGTTACCAATGGTTTAACGTAAAAGATATCGAAACCGTTGAGAAAGATGGCGAGACCGTCTACCTCTACAAAGGTGATGGCGAGCCGGTGGTTTACGATGGTATCCAAAAAATGGGTAAATCGAAAAATAACGGCGTTGACCCTGAAGAGATCGTCAATAAATATGGAGCGGACGTATCGCGTCTCTTTATGATGTTTACCTCACCTCCTGAGCAATCGCTTGAATGGTCAAGCGCTGGACTTGAAGGCGCTGAGCGCTTCTTGAAACGCGTATGGAATTTTGCCTACGACAATCAAGAGGTATTAAAAGGTGACGTTTTAGATGTAAGCGCGATTGAAGACAAAAAAGCAAAAGAGATCCGCCGTGAGATTCATGGTGAGCTCAAAAAAGCGCTCTATGACTATGATCGTTTCCACTTTAATACCGTGGTATCGGCCAATATGATCATCTTAAATGCGCTCAATAAACTGGGCGATAGCGCTGATCATAACGCGGTCAAACAAGAGGGTTACAAAATTATGTTACGCCTCTTAAGCCCGATCGTGCCCCACTTGATTCATACCATTTGGTCTTCAATTTATGGCGATGATATTCTTAACTACGACCTTCCGGAAGTTGATGAGAATGCTCTTGTTGCCGATGAGATCAAATATATGGTTCAGGTGAATGGTAAACTCCGGGGCGAGATTATGGTGCCGGCAGAAAGTGCGAAAGAAGCGATCGAAAAAATGGCGCTTGAGAATGAAAACGCGCAGAAATTTATCGATGGCAAAGCGATCGCACGCGTCATTGTTGTTCCGAACCGCCTTGTTAACATTGTGGTGAAATAATCAATAATGCGTACGCTGCAATGCATACTCATTAGCTT
>JAAZCI010000040.1 GCA_012513365.1 Lysobacteraceae bacterium | reverse complement strand
TGTATGCGCAAGTTCAGCCTCATTTGGATATGGAAGCTCGTTTGTGGTCACCATGGTTCCTCCCGGATCGACTTTACCTATATTATCGTGCCAATATTGTGCCATAAAAAAAGCGCCATTAACGACGCTTTTTATTCAATCTCATCTATATTGGTATTTTCACCCAATAATTAACTTGGAGTGACTGTTCCAAAACCGCTACTGCGCTTATTCACCCGTACCATCTGTTCGGGAAACACCATCGTCTCTTCTGGCACGACCACGACGATATATTCACCTTTTGCGGAACGAACGCCCACTTCCTTATAACCTTCCTCTTTAACGATCACCGATTCGACTTTCGCCTTCCCTGAGAACGATTTTTGCTGATCTTCCGGCAGATCGGCATTTGTCATACATCCTGTAACGAGCAAGAGTCCGCCCACCATCATCATGATTTTTTTGATCATTGGTTGCATTCCTTTTATTTGAATGGATTACCTTATCCTAACTTGAGGAGCGTTACCGTGCTTTGATACCTAGCAACTCCTCAACACTTAAGCAAAAAGCGTAACATTGAGGCGTTACGCTTTTTTACAATTTATAACGATTCGTACTTATGAATCGCTTTTTTCGCCACCACCTGCGTTGTCGGCATTGCTTTTACGCGGGCCACGACGACGGTTGTTTGGACGGCGACGATTTTGATTGTTGTTACGACGGCGATTATTCGGGCGACGGCGATTTTGATTCTCTGATCCGCCCTCTCCCTCGTTGCCTTGATTGCCCTGATTGTGATCGTTGCGAGGCTCATCGTTTCGTGATTGACCTTGTTGACGCTGATCCTGTTGGCGTTGATCATTTTGAGCCGGTTGAGATTGCCCCTCATTTTGCCCTTGATCTTTGCCTCGATTATCCTGGCCACCCTCTTGTTGCGCATTATCACGGCGCGGACGGCGTGAACGATTGTTGCGATTGCCACGATCATTACGGTCGTTTCGATCATTGCGCTGATTATTACGACGATTATTGCTACGGCGACGCTCTTCACGGCTTGGTTCAACAAGCTCAACTAAGAGCCCATCATCAATCGTTTCCACCGGAATCGGCGCTTTAATATACTCTTCAATATCGGGAAGTGAATAGACATACTCTTCACACGCAAGGCTAATGGCGCGCCCGGTCGCTCCTGCTCGCGCAGTACGGCCGATACGGTGAACGTAATCTTCCACATCTTGCGGGAGATCATAGTTAAAGACATGCGTCACGCCTTCGATATGAAGCCCACGCGCTGCGACATCCGTTGCCACCATGATCGAGAGTTTCCCCTCTTTAAAGTCTTCTAAAAGGCTCTCACGACGACGCTGTGGAATATCGCCCGATAAGACCGCCGCTTTATAATCATTTGCGCCTAAATAAGCGTAAAGATCATCCGCTTCGCGCTTGGTATTTACGAAGATAATGGCGCGATCAGGGTTTTCACGTTTTAACAGACCAAACAGTAATTGGCGTTTTTCATCTTTAGAGACGTGATAAAGCACCTGCTCGATGCGATCACCGGTAACTTGCTCAGGCTCGATCTTAATCGTTTCAGGATCGTTCATATACTCATAAGCAAGCTCTAAAACCCGCTGTGAGAATGTGGCTGAAAACAGCATGTTACGACGATTTTCCGCCGATGGCATTTGACGTACTAAATAGCGCACATCATTGATAAAGCCAAGATCAAACATACGATCCGCTTCGTCTAAGACTAAGACTTCGATATCCCGAAGATTGAGCTCACGTTGCTTGTAAAAATCTAAAATACGCCCGACGGTTCCGATCACAACATCGGCATTTGCTTCAAGCTCTGCTTTTTGTTTGCCGTAGCCTGCACCGCCATATAAAAGTGCAAATTTGAGCCCGGTATATGCCCCGAGCATCTCTGCATCTTCGTGGATCTGCACTGCAAGTTCGCGCGTCGGCGCCATAATGAGAGCAAAAGGACCTTTTTTATTTTTCGCTACGGGCACCGTCATCAAGTGATTGAGCGTTGCAAGAAGGAATGTTGCTGTCTTACCGGTTCCAGTTTGTGCTTGTCCTGTGATATCTTTTCCCGCTAAGAGTTTAGGCAGAGTCTTTTCTTGAATCGCTGTACAGTATTCATATTGATTATCCTCTAAGCTCTCTTTCAGTGAATCGTGAAGATCTAAATCTGAAAACTTAGTGGAAGTTAAGTGTGGTTTTCCCATATTAAATGACCTAAAAATGCTCTCTTATTCGAATTTCTATAAAAATATACTATTGTTGTCGTTGAAAGATTTAATCTATGCTTTCGCTTGTTATTTACCCCTCAATCGGGTTAAATAAAACATACATTATCTTATTTTACATCAAAAAAACCAAATCGTAATTTAAAAACGCAATAGGAGTATATATAATGAGCCACGTAGTACACGCGACAGACGCAACTTTTGAAGCAGAAGTTCTTAATTCAGATCTTCCTGTATTAGTAGACTTTTGGGCAGAATGGTGTGGTCCTTGTCGTATGCTTGGCCCACTTGTAGAAGAGCTTGCTGCCGAATATCAAGGTAAAGTAAAAGTGGTTAAATTTGACGTACAAAATAATCAGCAAATGGCGATCAAATACCAAATCCGCGCGATTCCAGCACTTTATGTGTTCAACAAAGGAAACGTTGAAGCACAACACGCCGGTCTTTTAAGCAAAGCTCAATTAGTGGATTTTGTTGAAGGTGTGGTAAAACGCATCTAAGTTCACACAATTGAACTGTTTTTAAATAGAGAAGAATTATCGTTCCATGGAAGAAGTAAATAGCTTAAATAATATCATTGATGACTTAACTGAACGCGCCTCCCTACTTCGGAGGTATCTTTGACTTCGATCAAAAAAAGGAGCGCCTTGATGAAGTCTTAATGGAGCTAGAAGACCCCAATATTTGGAACGATAATCCTGAACACGCCCAAGAACTTGGGCAAGAACGGGCAAGACTTGATGATTTTGTGAGTGGAATGGAAGCGCTTCGCGACCGTCTTACTGACTCAAAAGATCTGTTAGAGCTTGCCAAAATGGAAGAAGACGAGGAAGCGGTCTCATTGATCGCTCTCGATCTTGATGAGTGCACCAAACTCATCGAGCGCTTTGAGTTTCAACGCATGTTTAGCGGTGAGATGGATAGCGCGAATGCCTATATCGATATCCAAGCCGGAGCCGGCGGAACGGAAGCTCAAGATTGGGCCTCGATCGTTTTGCGAATGTATCTGCGCTGGGGTGAAGATAAAGGCTTTAAAACAGAGGTGCTTGAGGTATCCGATGGAGATGTGGCCGGCGTTAAATCGGCGAGCATTAAATTTATTGGTGAATATGCGTATGGTTGGCTCAGAACTGAAACGGGCGTGCATCGTTTAGTACGAAAATCGCCCTTTGACTCCAATAACAAGCGTCATACCTCATTTTGCTCTGTGTTTGTTTCTCCTGAAATTGACGATAATATCGACATTGAAATCGATCCATCGGATCTTAAAATCGATGTCTATCGTGCATCAGGTGCAGGCGGTCAGCACGTTAACCGAACGGAATCAGCGGTGCGAATTACCCATATTCCTACCGGCATTGTGACCCAATGTCAAAACGACCGTTCACAGCACCGTAACCGCGATACCGCCATGGCGCAACTTCGCTCAAAACTCTATGAGCTAGAATTGCAAAAACGTGCGGAAGCCTCAAGTGCGCTTGAAGATACCAAAGCTGATGTGGGCTGGGGAAGCCAAATTCGCTCCTATGTACTCGATCAGGCGCGCATTAAGGATCTGCGTACCGGGCATGAAACCGGTAATACCCAAGCCGTTCTCGATGGGGATCTCGATCCCTTTATTGAAGCGAGCTTAAAGATGGGGCTTTAATTCAGCCCGATCAACTAAAAGGAGTGTTTCATTGTTTAGATGACACTCCTTTTTTATGCCTGTCATATTCCTGCCCTGTGCTACATTAATTCTTGAAGAGATTCATCATGAACAATTCATACAATGAAACAAACCCCAAGGAGAATAGAATGTTAGAGCGCGCAATCTTTGCCGGCGGATGCTTTTGGTGCATGGTCGAACCCTTTGAGACGATGGAGGGCGTTGAATCAGTCCTCTCAGGTTATACCGGTGGCCATACGGAAAACCCTACCTATGAAACGGTCTGCATGGGCGGTAGCGGGCACACAGAAGCGGTTGAGATTATCTTTGATCCAAGCAAAATTAGCTATGAGACGCTTTTAGAGATCTATTGGCAACAAACCGATCCCACCGATGCCTTTGGCCAATTTCAAGATCGCGGAGAGAGCTATCGCCCCGTGATTTTTTACCTCAATGAAACACAACAAATCCTCGCTGAAAAGAGTAAAGAGGCACTTGCAAACTCAGGAATCTACCGTGATCCGATCGTGGTTACCATTGAACCAGCGAAGCCTTTTTATCCCGCCGAAGAGTATCATCAAGCCTTTTATAAAAAAGATCCGGCACGCTACGCCCTATCGAGCGGTTTACGTAAAGCCTTTTTAAAATCGATCTGGGGCGATTGATCCTAAGCCATTTTATTGCCATTCCCCGCCCTATTTTTATGAGCGAGGGAAACGCGCTATACTAAAGCCCCTTTCATCCACTAAAAAAGAGAGACCTATGAGCCGAGTGAAAACCCAGTTTGTTTGCCGAGAATGTGGCGCCATCGCCCCGAAATGGTCGGGCCAATGCCTCGACTGTAAAGCATGGAACTCCATTGAAGAACAGACCGTTTCCACCACCAAAGTGCCCGATCGTCTCTCCGGCTACGCAGGCACCTCTGGCACTGCCGGCGTTCAGCTCTTAAGTGAGGTGAAAAAAGAGACCTACGCCCGCTTTACCACAGGACTCAACGAGCTCGATCGCGTTTTAGGCGGCGGCCTTGTTCATGGATCGGTCGTATTAATTGGCGGCGACCCGGGGATCGGGAAATCAACGATTTTACTGCAAACCATGATTCACTTAAGTGAAACAGGGCAAAATGTTCTCTATGTCACCGGAGAAGAATCACCAAGCCAAATCGCCCTTCGTGCCGAGCGTCTCCAATTAAAAGGGGATAAACTCCAGCTCTTATCGGAAACCTCTGTTGAGAAAATTCTCCACACCGCAGAGCCTTTAAAAGCCGATGTGATGGTGGTTGACTCGATTCAAACCATCTTTACCGAAAATCTCACCTCAGCACCCGGAAATGTGGCGCAATTACGGGAGAGTGCCGCGCTTTTAACCCGCTTTGCTAAACGCACCGGCACCTCGATCTTTCTGGTCGGCCATGTCACGAAAGATGGTTCCATTGCCGGCCCGCGCGTACTCGAACACATGGTGGATGCGGTACTCTATTTTGAAGGGGAAGTGGATTCGCGTTTTCGCATTATGCGCTCCTACAAAAACCGCTTTGGACCGGTAAACGAAATCGGCGTCTTTGCGATGACCGATCTTGGGCTTCGTCCCATTAATAACCCTTCGGCGATCTTTCTCTCCCGTTTTGATGAGCTTGGCGCGGGGAGCGTTATTATGGTCACCCGCGAAGGAACGCGCCCGCTCTTAATTGAAATTCAGGCGCTCGTTGATGAATCCTTTGGCGGTCATCCTCGAAGAGTTACACTCGGGATTGAGCAAAATCGCCTGACGATGCTACTAGCCGTCCTTCACCGTCATGCGGGGATTGCGATGAGCGATCAAGATGTCTATGTCAACGCGGTTGGAGGCGTGAAAGTCACCGAAACCGCTTCAGACCTTGCGGTCATTGCGGCCGCCTATTCGAGCTTTAAAAATAAAGTTCTCCCATCGGATCTAATCGTCTTTGGTGAGATTGGGTTATCCGGCGAGGTTCGCCCCGTTCCTCACGGTGAAGAGCGCCTTAAAGAGGCCGTCAAACATGGCTTTAAACGCGCCATTGTGCCTAAAGCTAATCTCCCGAAAAAACCGATTGCCGGCATGGAAGCGATTGGCGTTGCGCAGATTTCCGAAGTGATCGACAATCTCTTTTAATGCCCAAAATGAACGCAAAACCGCCTGATACGCCCCCACTCACCATTCGCCCCGCTCGACGCAAAGATCTCAAAGCGATTGCGGCGCTCTACCGTGAGATTTTTGAGGTGATGGCAACACTCGATCCGGAACATTTTCAAAGGGCATCACAAGACAAAACCTTTATTCGCCAAAAGATTCAAAATCACAACGCGGACTTTCTTCTTGCGATCACACAAGATTACGCCTCCGAGCCTCCACGTGAAGAGGTGATCGGTTTTGCGCTAATTGCCGAACGGACGACACCGCCTTATAACGCCTTTGTCCCGCTTCGCTACGGTTATATTATGGATCTTGTGATTGCTGAAACGTATCGTCATCAAGGCGTCGGCACGGCACTTATTTCTGAGGCAAAAGTATGGTGTCGCGAGCGATTAATTGAACGTCTCCAGCTCTCGGTCTTAGCCAATAATGAGGCCGCCAAAGCGCTCTATAAAAAGGAAGGCTTTACGCCCCATATGTTGTCGCTGGAAGTTAAACTTTAGCGCTCATGTTGCCCCGCATCACCGTACGATAAAACAGCATAACGGCGCTGATTTTCTAAAATACGCGCCACTTCACTCCGAAACCCAAGATAAAGATCCTTTAGATGATGATCGTGATGGATATGCGGCTCATAAAAGGCATTAAACTTCACAAAACAGCTCGTCACTCGGGGCTCTACACGATTGACCGATTCCCCAAACAGCCCATCATGAATAAAGGAATGTTTAAAACTGTTCGAGAGTGAATTGATCACATCTAAAAAACCGCGGGCGTGATTCGCTTCGATCGTCATCTCCGCCACTTTTCCGTTATCTGAAATCACTTCCCGCACAATACGCACATAATTGGGATCGCGCAGATAATGATCCCCGTCACCAACCAATACCCGCTGAATATCAGTCTCTAGCGCCGGTAGATTTAAAAATTTACCAATCTCATTAAATTTAATATGCGGATCGCGAAGTAGATCCTCATGATTGGTGAGTAAAAAGGTGAGCTGCACCAAGGTATCGAGAATATTGCGCATAAAGAGAATCAGTCCATCGAGTGCAAATCCATACTGATAGAGCGCATTTTCCGTTGGCGATGCTTGATAGCAACTAAAGCGTGATAGCGCCGATTGATAGAGCGTGTCAATGTGCACAACTTTATAGCAGAGCGTTCGCACTACTCTCGCTGAAGGCACGGTATTGGGGATCTCTTGATAACGCGGAAAAGAGGATTCCCCAGAAAATTCCGGCGCATCTACTTGTTCCACGAACTGAAATTCCCAACTAATTTTCTCTCGCTCGTGCATCGGTAACTTTAACCCTTTTCTAATTTACGTTTAAACGATTCACTTTTATGATCTTACTATAAAGTCAGTATGATGATCACGAGGGATAAATCCTAGGCAATAAAAAACTCATCCGCAGATGAGCCTTTTCTCTTTGATCAATTAAAGATCGTGAAATTTTTGAAGCGACTACTCTTCATCGGGGAGCGTCACAAAGCCGATATTACTTAAACCCACCTTACTAAGGCCGGTAATTGTTTTTGCCACCACCTCATATTGCACTTTGGTATCAATATGGAGTTGCACCATCGGGCGCTCACCGGGATGGGTTTCATCAAATGCCATCTTCGCCGAGCCAAGCAGCGTTAGCATCGCCTCTTCATTCTCCGCAAGCTCTTCATTCACGAAAATCTCGCCCTCGCCA
>JAAZCI010000039.1 GCA_012513365.1 Lysobacteraceae bacterium | reverse complement strand
CGCGCCTGTCAAGCAGCCTATAAACCTACGATGACTGGTAAATTTGCCTCTAAAGCGTCGATGGCGCTCGCAGAACTCTGCCTTGAGACCCTCCTTGAAGATGGGATTAAAGCAAAACTCTCGGCCGATGCAGGTCATTCATCTCAAGCGCTTATGAACATCGTGGAAGCCAATACCTATTTAAGCGGAATCGGTTTTGAAAGTGGCGGCCTTGCAGCAGCGCACGCGGTGCATGATGGTTTTACCATTTTGCCTGAAACTCATGAATACCTGCACGGGGAAAAAGTGGCGTTTGGTACGATTGTGCAACTCGTATTGGAAAATGCGGAGAGCGAAGAGATTGAGATGATTATCGATTTCTGCCAAGCCCTCGATCTTCCAACCACGCTTGCGGAATTGGGTGTCACCGAAAATATCGAAGAGAAAGCGCTACTCGTTGCGAAAGAGAGCTTAAAAGAGGATAAAACCATGGGAAATATGCCCTTCCCTGTGACCGAAGAGCTCATTGCGAACGCCATTTTAGTCGCCGACCAACTTGGCCAGCGCATTATGCTGTAATGCTCACGATGCTAAACGAATCGATGCTAAGGGGATTTCATTAAATCATTTAAGCCGATCCCTTTAGCATCTGCACAAAACCACCGAGCCTTACCGATCTCTCGCTCATCGTACACGATCTAAGTAGCGACATTTCATCAAGGCTTGGTGGTTTTTTTATTTTCTGTTTATTTTGTTTTTATTATTTCTTAAAACATATTCTTGAAATATGAAAAAAGCCTGATTAATTGCTTAATCAGGCTTTTAAAACTGGCGTCCCTACGGGGATTCGAACCCCGGTTGCCGCCGTGAAAGGGCGGTGTCCTAGGCCTCTAGACGATAGGGACTTCGTCGCGCTTTTCGGATTACTCCGTCGAGCTGAGGATTGGTATATTACAAGTGAAGCCTAATATTGTCAAACCTTTTTCTGCTCTTTTTCATTGTTTGATTAATCATTGCGCGAAAGATCGATAGTTTCAATAAGTTACATCGTTTCCCGCGCGCTTTTTAACGCGCCGAATTTACTCCGAGTGTCTTTTCGATCTCCCATTTCATCTGTTTTCGAGCATCGCTAACGCTTAATTGATTAATGTGGTGATTTGAAAGGGTCCCCATACCAAGTGATAACGAAATTAAACGCCACGCACAATGAGACATTGCCTCTTCAGTCGTCTCTTCGGTGATCCCCGCTTCCATGCCACGACGAATCTCATAGACAATCGCATCATGAAAATATTGAGAGATCTCATGAAATGCCTCCCCGATGAGCGGATCGGTCTGCGCTTCTAACCACACTTCAAGCCATAACTTATGATAAAGCGCTTTATCATCGTGAATAAGGTCTGCAAAGAGGCGTTTAATATTCTCGAGCGGAGAAAATCGGTGGCGATCGAGCTCATATTCGGCGCAAAACTTTTGATTATATTGGCACAGCGCTTCCCGCTTTAATTCCGAGGTGGATTTAAAATAGTGATGCACCAACCCCATCGAAACACTCGCCTCTTCCACGACGCTCCGAATCGTCAACTTGCCAAATCCATCACGCACAATCACGCGTTTTGCAGCATTAATAATCGATTGTTTCCGCTCTTCTGCGGGTAAATATGCCATATGCTCCACTCTTTTTACTCAATCTAACTCTTTATTGTACCTAAATTTAGTGCATAACGCCGGTTTGTCCACTCATTGTTAAATGATTGAATGTTTAATTTGAACGTAGGTTCAATTTGATTTATTATGATCCCCTTATCTTTATAATTTCAACCAAATCCCTAAAAATTATATATGAAACAACTTTCAATCATCGTTACATTACTGCTCTCGTCTTACGCCTCAGCGTGGGATTTTAGTGGCGCCGTAGGTTCAACCGGCGAAGGTCAAACCACGCTTCGAATCGGCGCAACAGACGCTTGGCAATCAGAATGGTTTGTCAGCGATAGTGGCCGTTTAACCGGTTATTGGGATGTCGGACTCACCTTTTGGGATAAAGGTAATTTTAATAAAACCCGCTACTCCATCAGTGCAAGCCCGGTACTTGTCTACGAATTTACCGGCAATAGCACCTATAAACCCTTTATCGAAGCCGGCATCGGTTTAGCTCTTTTTAGTGGCACAAAAGTAGGTGATCAAGATATGGGAAGCGCCCTTCATTTTGAAGATCGCATCGGTGCAGGGGTACGCATTAATAATCGCCACGTACTCGGTATCCGCGCAATACACTATTCAAACGCGGGCTTTAAAAAACCGAACCAAGGCATCGAAAGCTATCACCTCTATTATCGCTATCAGTTTTAACCAAAAAATCACCCTTACAACCATTGACTTGATTGACGATTCTGATAAAGAGTACGCTCGATCCTTCCTATTTTGATACGTTAGAAATCTCATCAATAAAAAAGCGTAAGCCAAATTCCTCTAAAGGAGTTCATGCTTACGCTTTTATTGTTAATTATTTGGTTTACTAAATATTAATACGTTTTTAGATGCCGAAACTTAACGGTTCATCATATGAATCGCACGTTTGTCGATTCCCATCGCCGCTTCCATTAACCCTTCTGCTAAAGTTGGGTGCGCATGGATTGTGCTGGCGATATCTTCAGCCGTTCCGCCAAACTCAATCACAATCACTGCCTCGTGGATTAATTCAGATGCATTTGAGCCCACAATGTGAGCGCCGAGGAGACGATCTGTTTTCGCATCTGCGATTAACTTCACTAAGCCGCCATCACGACCCATCGCTTTCGCGCGGCCTGAGGCTGCAAATGGGAAGGTACTCGTTTTAATTTCGATCCCTTCTTGTTTACATGCTTGCTCAGTTTTGCCAACCCATGCAATTTCAGGATCAGTATAGATAACCCATGGAATCGCATTGTAATTAACCCGTGCATATTGTCCTGCAATACGCTGTGCTACTGCGATCCCTTCTGCCGATCCTTTGTGTGCAAGCATTGGGCCGCGCACTAAGTCACCAATCGCCCAAATGCCGGGGATATTGGTGGAGCAATCATCATTCGCGTGAACGAAATTACCATCCATTAAGAGATCAACCGCTGGGTCAACAATGTTGTCAGTATAGGGTTTACGGCCAACGGCAACGAGAAGATAATCAAATTTCTCTTCGTGCTCGCCTTTCGCATCTTCGTAGATGACCGTAACGGTTTTCTTCGTCGATGAAGTGGATTTAACGCGCGCACCTAAACGAATGTCTAAGCCTTGTTTTTTGAAATGACGCGCCGCTTCTTTAGAGGCATGCATATCTGCCGCCGCTAAAAACTCGTCCATCGCTTCAAAGATCACCACTTCAGCGCCTAATCGGCCCCAAACGCTCGCCATCTCAAGCCCAATAACGCCCGCACCAATCACACCTAAACGTTTTGGTACTTCCGTTAAGTTAAGTGCACCCGTTGAATCGATAATGCGTGCATTATCCACCGGCGCTGCTGCGATATCCACCGGAACTGATCCCGTGGCTAATACCACATCTTTCGCGCTGTAGGTCTCAACCTTGCCTTCGTGATCAGTAACTTCTACCTGTTTTTCCACAAGCAGTTTACCGGTACCTTGAAGCCAATCGACTTTATTAGCTTTAAAGAGCATCGCGATACCGCCGGTTAATTGGCTAACGATGCCATCTTTATTACCAATCATCTGTTCAACATCAATGCCGACGCCACCCACTTTAACACCGTGCGTTGCAAATTCTTCTTTTGCGGTGCTGAAGTGATGCGATGATTCTAAAAGTGCCTTTGATGGGATACAGCCTACGTTTAAGCAGGTTCCGCCTAACGCTGGTTTACCATCTTTTCCGATCCATTTTTCAACGCAAGCGGTTTTAAGCCCGAGTTGTGCTGCACGGATAGCCGTGACGTAGCCGGCGGGACCCCCACCGATTACGATTACATCATATTCTTTTTTAGCCATAGTCTAAAAAATCCTTTAGTACTGTGTGACGGTCTTTAATTAGAGTTCTAAAAGCATGCTTGCTGGATCTTCGAGCGCTTCTTTGATCGCCACTAAGAAACCAACCGCTTCTTTACCGTCAATAATTCTGTGGTCGTATGAGTGCGCAACATACATCATTGGCGCAATCACGATTTCACCATTTTCAGCGATAGGACGCTCATAGGTTTTGTGCATACCTAAGATACCGCTTTGAGGTGGGTTAATGATCGGTGTAGACATCATTGAACCGAACACACCACCGTTAGTGATGGTGAATGTACCGCCGGTCATCTCTTCGATAGTGAGCGTACCTTCTTTCGCTTTTGTTGCATATTCGATGATCTGTTTTTCGATCTCTGCAAAGCTTAATTGGTCTGCATCACGGATAATTGGCACCACTAAACCGCGAGGCGATGATACCGCAACCCCGATATCGAAATAACCATGATATACGATGTCGTTACCGTCGATCGATGCGTTCACCGCTGGGTATTTCTTAAGCGCTTCAACCGCTGCTTTGATGAAAAATGACATGAAGCCTAAGCGCACATCATGAGTTTTGGTGAATTGATCTTGATACTTTTTACGCATCTCCATCACAGGACGCATGTTGATTTCGTTGAACGTTGTGAGCATTGCTGTCGTGTTCGACGCTTCTAAGAGGCGCTCTGCAATACGGGCACGGAGACGTGTCATTGGCACACGCTGTTCAACGCGCTCACCTTGAGGAATCGCTGCTGCTGGGGTTGCTGCCGCTTTTGGCGCTTCTTCCTTCGGTGCTTTTTGTGCGTTTAAGAAGTTTTCGATATCTTCTTTAACGTGACGACCGTTTTTACCGGTCGCTGGGATTTGCGTGATGTCGAGATTGTTCTCTTCCACTAAACGGCGAACTGTTGGTGACATCGCTGCATCATCGGCGCTCTCAGCTGCTGGCGCTTCTTCTTTTGCTGCTGGCGCTGCGGCTGCTTCACCGACTTCGATCACCGCTAAAACAGTCCCTTCAGTTACGTCTGTGCCTTCTTCAACTAAGATCTCTTTGATCGTACCGCTAACCGTTGCAGGTACTTCGAGCATTACTTTGTCGGTTTCAAGATCAACGAGGTTATCGCCTTCTTCAACAAAATCGCCCACGCCTTTATGCCATGCCGCTAAGGTCGCATCTGCTACCGACTCAGGTAAAACAGGAACTTTGATTTCTGTACTCATGTTGGATTTTCTCCTACTAAAAATAGTTCTTAAATGGTTATTTTAAATGTTATGCAAACACATCTTCGATGAGCGCATTTTGTTGTTCAATGTGATAGCTGTTGTAACCGACCGCAGGCGCTGCCGCTTTTGGACGTGTTGCAAAGCGTAAAACGGATGATTTATCCACAATCTCTTCAAGATATTCACGTACAAACACGGCGTAACCTTGGTTTGCAGGCTCATCTTGACAGAAGACAATCTCTTTGGCTTTTGGATAGTCCGCTAAGATCTCTGAAAGTACTTTCGTCGGGAATGGATAGATCTCTTCTAAACGAATGATCGCTGTGTTTTCGATGCCTTTTTCCGCACGAGCATTGACTAAATCGTAGTAGATCTTACCAACGCTGATCACCACTTTTTCAACCTGGCGATTGTTGATCTCTTCGATCTCTGGAATCACCGGCATGAATTGGCCTTCGCTTAAATCCTCTAAAGTGCTCACAGCTTGGCGATGTCTTAATAAGCTCTTAGGCGACATACAGACAAGCGGTTTACGATAATCTTGCAACATTTGACGGCGGAACATATGGAATGCTTGCGCAGGCGTGGTTGGCACCACAAATGACATATTGTTTTCCGCACAGAGCTGTAAGAAACGCTCAGGACGCGCTGAGGAGTGCTCAGGTCCTTGCCCTTCATATCCGTGTGGAAGAAGCATCACAAGCCCACTGAGACGGCGCCATTTGGTTTCACTCGATGCGATAAATTGGTCAATCACCACTTGCGCACCGTTGACGAAGTCACCAAATTGCGCTTCCCAAATCACTAAGCTATTCGGTTCTGCCGTTGAATAGCCGTACTCAAATCCAAGCACCGCTTCTTCTGAAAGAATTGAGTCAATCACAGTGAAACGCGCTTGATCATCGGCAATATGCGCTAATGGCACATAGCTCGAACCATCATTTTGGTTGTGATAAACCGCGTGACGATGGAAGAAGGTGCCGCGTCCTGAGTCTTGCCCAGAAATACGCACCGGATAGCCCTCTTCGAGAAGCGTTGCGTACGCCATGGTTTCTGCAAAGCCCCAATCCATTTCAAGCGCGCCCGATCCCATTTTATAACGGTTATCGTGAATGCGTTGAACACGTGGGTGAAGGGTAACGCCTTCAGGAAGCTCGTGCATTTTCTCAGTGAGATCTTTAATGCGCGCCACATCCACGGCGGTATTCGGTTTCTCATCTTGATCGGTACCAAATTTTGCTTGGTGCTCTAAGATGCGATTCCACTCATCAACATACGCCATATTAAGAGTATCGGTCACGGGGAAACCAACCGGTTTACCAAGCTCAAGTAATTCGCGATACTCTTTAGTGTAAGCTTTGTACTCTTCTGCGGTAATCACGCCTTCTGCGATCAATTTATCCGCATAGATCTCCGCCGGTGTTTTATGGGCTTTGATCAATTTATACATCATTGGCTGGGTTGCACTTGGCTCATCCGCCTCGTTATGGCCTAAACGGCGATAACAAACTAAGTCAATGACCACGTCTTTATTAAAGGTTTGACGATAGGCAAGCGCCGTTTGCGTTACAAAGCGCACCGCCTCAGGATCATCGCCATTCACGTGGAAGATTGGTGCCTGAATGATTTTCGCCGCATCGGTACAGTAAGTTGCTGAACGAACGTCTAGTGGGTTTGATGTGGTGAATCCGATCTGGTTATTGATCACAATGTGAACCGTACCACCACAGCTATAGCCTCGAACTTTCGAGAGCTGCATCGTTTCCATCACAACCCCTTGCCCTGCAAAGGATGCGTCCCCGTGAATTAAGACCGGTAACACT
>JAAZCI010000038.1 GCA_012513365.1 Lysobacteraceae bacterium | reverse complement strand
TAGGATAAATTCCCCATAAGGCCCTTCTACACGGATCGGATCGCCCACTTTCGCATGGGTAAAGAGTCTGTGAGTGCCATCGCCTAAATCTTTGATCGAGAAGCGTACGCAATCGTTGCCACAATCCGCCGATGAGATGGTAAAGGGGTGCGCGCCACTAAAATAACGGTGATTTAAGAATGCATATTGCCCTGCTTTATGATGCCACTCGCCTTTAAGTTCACAATCGATCTCGATCAGATCATTTTCATGACGGGTAATATTCAAGATTTTTCCTGAATGTTGATGTTTTTTACCGATCCAGCCAAAGAGTGAAATCACCGAAGCCACAACACCCACAACGGTAATCACCGCAAAGAGCCAGCCCACCGGTTGTGTCCAAAAAGTTGGCGGTGAGAGCACAATGGTATGAAACGCGATGGCGATAAAGATAATGCCCATTAATTTGTGTGTATAGCGCCAGATATGATAGGGAATTTTACGGCAGAGCGTGATCACAAGAACCGCTGCAAGCACCCAAACCATAATCTCCCCGATATCTTTCGCGTCACCTTTAAACGAGCGTAACCACTCAAAAAACCAAGGAAGATCGATATTACCTCCGGCCCCTTTTTTACCGCCTTTCTCAAAAAAGAGGAGCAAAATGCCTTTACTTTCACGAATCAAATAGTGCGCGATCGCAAAAATAATCGCCCAGATTCCCGCCCATTTATGGAGGTGATACATCTTATCGAGTCCATCAAACATCGGCTCGAGTATTTTGGGGCGAAGCGCCAACACCATAATGAGCCCCATCATCGAATAGGCCAAAATCCCCGTTAAAAAAACGAGCTCATTGCGCATATTCCATACATTCATCTGCCCATAGGGGTAGAGCCATAAATTAATTAGCCACACTCCCACAGAGAGCAGACCAATTCCAACTAACACATTCCGAGTTTTCATAATAAGATCCTTTGTCGACTGCCAAATAATTAATTTCATTTATTTTTGGTATGTCTCTATTTAACCCCATTCAATGTCAATTCCTTATTTTATGGTGTAAAAAAGGATAAATTTCCTTAAAAGATTATTGTTTAAGAATGGTTATCGATCGCATTAAATACCACGATGGACGATTATCCTCGTGTTACCTGCCCCGCGTGACCTGCAATCCCATGCGGCGGAAAATATCATCAATTTTATTTTTAATCTCAACGGGCGAATCGGTGAGTGCAAACACTAAACTAAAATAGAGCTCGGGAAACATCGATTTACGCAGTGCAATGCGCACCTTTTCCCCTTCATCCCCCAAAGATTTCACCTCAAAAATGCCCTCTTCATTGGCTTGAAAGACATGGCGTTTTAAGGAGAGATCTTGTCCTTTCTGATAATCATTACTAAGGCTCATCAGTAGCAAATTGAGGCGGTTATGCAGCATATGGAGCTCAATATTTTCAGGCTCATCGCCACAATATTGCAGGCAACGAATGAGATCGCCGTAGTTTTTCTCTAAGCGATTGACCGGAAGCGTCTGAATGAGGCGATATTCTTGATGGGCCCAGAGCCGCTTTTTCTGTACCCTATCCGAGAGATAACAGGACTCAATCTCGCCCACACGAATCAAAAATGCCCCGCGAGATTCAAGCCGATCCATGCGCCCTTGCATCTCCGTTGAATCCCGTAATAATTCACAAAATGAGACGCGACGAAGCGCCGTTTCAAAACTTTTTAGCTCGTTATAATCAAAGTCCGATTTCTCTAAAAACGCGATTACCTCTAGGGTATTGAGCCGCTCTTGATCAAATTTGGGTTTAAGATAATTTAAAATAGCGCGATAGCGCCCAAAGCTATACGAGTGATTGCGAAGCGCATTACGCATGCGGTAATTATCGGGCCACGACTCGGATAACAGCACCTCGACCGATTTACGAAAGCCTAAATCCCAGCCAAACACCTCATCAATTTGGCTCGGTTTGTCCACCAGCCAATCGATATCCGCCAGAAGTTGCACCTCTTTATTAATCTCTCTAAAAAAGGCCATCGCCGCGCGAAAATCCTCTTTACTGCCCACGGCAACAATCTCAATCCCGCGGGATTCAAGGTCATACTCAAGCTTTTCCGCAAGCCCGCGTAAAATGAGCTCATCGGTATCCCCTTCCACCAACAGAATCGTCTTCGCAAAGAGCGCTTTTTTATACTGATAACTGATGCGGTAGAGAAAGGTACTGCCCTCAAATTCAGGCTTCATCTCGGTGATCTGGATCGGCCCTTTGGCAATATTTTCACAAACGCAAAAGGAGGAAATATCCTCTTCTAAATATTTAAGCTCTAAAAATTCTGGCGAATGGGTGGCCAAAATAATAATCTTTTTATTATTGTTTGAACGGGGCTCACCGCAGAC
Organism: Lysobacteraceae bacterium; assembly: GCA_012513365.1. GTDB lineage: Bacteria > Pseudomonadota > Gammaproteobacteria > Cardiobacteriales > Wohlfahrtiimonadaceae > CALZBJ01. The sequence continues at coordinate 17,991 of JAAZCI010000038.1, read as the reverse complement.
CGAGCGCATCTCTTGGAGAATAAAATTTTGATACTGCGGATGGAGTGAAATCTCCGGTTCATCAATAATCAGCACCCCAATCTCATCGTTATAGAGCGCCGTTAAGAGCCCGACAAGGTGTACAAGCCCCGAGGCTTCCTGCCCGATGGTATACCCGAGGCGTTTTTCCGGTTTATCGAGGTGAATCTCATGCTCAAAATTGACCTCTAACCCATTAATGCCCCAATGCAGATTGATATCGCGCTTAAAACTCTCACGAAGACGCGCACGCACTTTAAGCTGTACATCGGCCCGCTCTTGAAGGGTTCGATACTCTTCGAGCAGTCCGCGACGCTTGATAATATCATCTTCCATCAGCCGCCCCGATGAGAGAAAGCGCACCTTTTTGCGTCCCATCTCACCGCTGCGTTTTTTCTCCATAAAGGCTGCAAAGAGCCCGCGAAGTAGATGACTTTTCCCCGAGCCGTTTGGGCCCACAAAAGTTAAAAAACCATTTTTAGGAATTTCCACATGACGGCCAAATTCAGGATTATCTTTCTCTAAAATGGAAAACTCCATCGCTAGTGGCAACGTCAATCCTCTGCGAGGCTGCCCCTTTCCACGATTGTTCGACTCCTTACTCTTTTTCACCGTCCGCTCCTTATGATTTAAGATGACTAAAATCGTCCGTTCATCGCCTTATTATGGGATAACTTCACACTAACGGCAATAACAAAGCCTTTCTTAAACTTCGTTAATCTTGGATTATCTTAATTAATTCGGCGCTTCATCAATTTATACGCATAAAAAAGCCCGCACTAAGGGTACGGGCAAAATGATCATATAAGGAGCATGATCTATGATCGAGCAGTCGATCAAGGATCAAGTGTAGCGAACAATTAAGAAAAATCGCAACTATTGTCGCCGATGATTAATCTTTAATCATTTCCGCGGGCGCTCGCTTACTTTATCGTTCATTTAACGATCCTGATGTTTCTCAAAAAGCATTTCGGCAATGTTATGGGCATGATCCCCAATGCGTTCAAGATTTGAGATCATATCGGTAAATACAAGCCCCGATTTTGGCGTACATTCCCCATGATTGAGGCGATGAATATGGCGTTTACGAAGCTCGCGTTCCATCTCATCAATCGACACCTCAAGCTCATAGACCCGACGCGCTACATTCAAATCTTTATTGCGAAGCGCAAGCACCGCAAGTTCGACTGATTGAATGGTGAGCTCAAACATCTGGTAGAGCTCCTCTTTCGCCTCATCACTTAGGAGCGCATTGCGATTAATCATGTAATCGACCTGCTCGACAATGTTCTCAAAGTGATCGCCAATTCGCTCTAAATCGCACACCAAATTAAGGAGCGCTTGAAGATGATTGGAATCCCTTAACGAGACCGAATTGGGGAAAATTTCCACAAGATAATGGGTAATCTCTTCATCGAGTGAATTGATCACCGACTCCAGTTTACGCGCCGCATCGGCATGATCGATTCCTTCGGTTTTAAGATAAAGGAGTGATTCTTTTAAGCCCGCAATGCTGAGCTCTCCCATATGGATCACCTCTTTACGCGCCTGCCCGATGGCAATCGCCGGAGATTTAGTAATCATCGCCTCATCTAAATAGAGCGATTGTTTTGACGAAGGTTTCTCTTTCGCCTCAGGAATTAAGCGGGTCACAAGATAAGCCCAAACGCCCACAAAGGGGAGCTGAATCAGCGTATTAACGACGTTAAAGGTTCCGTGCGCAAAGGCGATCTGCATCTTCGGCTCAAGGGATAAACTCTCTGCAAGCCAGATCATAAAATGGGTAAAAGGAAGGAGGAAAATCATAAAGATCACGGTGCCCAGCACGTTAAAAAGCACGTGGACTGCCGCCGCTCGACGGGCCACGACGCTCGCCCCAATCGCCGCTAAAATCGCCGTCACCGTCGTCCCAATATTATCCCCAAACAGCACCGGAAGCGCTGCGTTCAGATCGATCAGATTTTCCGCATAGAGCCCTTGTAAAATCCCGATCGTCGCACTCGATGATTGCACAATGAGGGTAAAAATTGTCCCAACGAGCACACTAATCACCGGACTATGACTCATCTCGAGCATTAAATCGATAAATACTGGAAGATGACGAAGCGGCGCAAGCCCACTACTCATGAGATCAAGCCCGATAAATAACCCCCCGAAACCAAAGAGGATCTGCCCCACATTTTGAAAGGATTTGCGCTTAAAGAAGAAGAGTAAAATTGAGCCCATCAAAAGGATCGGATAGGCATATTCACCAATGTCGATCCCGATAATAAAAGCGGTCACCGTTGTTCCGATATTCGCGCCCATAATCACGCCGATCGCTTGGCGCAGCGTCATGAGTCCCGCACCCACAAGGCCGACGGTAATCACGGTTGTACCCGAGCTTGATTGAATTAAAACCGTGACGATAATCCCGACTAAAACGCCCATGAGCGGATTGGTTGTGAAGCGGTCGAGAATGGAGCGAAGTTTATTGCCTGCGGACTTTTGCAGCCCGTCTCCCATAAATTTAATCGAAAAGAGGAACAGACCGAGTCCTCCCAAAAAGTGAAAGAGTATCTGCTGCCAATCCATCAATAGTTTCTCCTTAAGGCATTCAAGGCATGAACGAACTCATAAAATAAAGTTCATTATTCTACGATATTTAGAAAAAAAAGTTCTGACATCCATGCGAAAAGCGACGATCTTTTTCCAAAAAAATCCATCATTCAAGGCTCTTAGATCTATATCAATCTTATATTGACATCAATTTTAAAAAATTTTCAGTAATTTAGCCGAACTTTTAGGGATTTTAATCACTATTTTCGATATCGGTTAAAATATAATATATACTGATTAAGTTTTATAATATAGCTGCGGTAATTCCAGATAAAAACACCGCAAAACATGATTTGAACATAATAATTTAAACGATAAAGGACTGATTGGACATGGATTCGATTTTTTCGCTTCCAGCGCTACTCGGCGGGCTCGTCATCGGGCTTGCAGCAGCGCTCTATTTTCTCTTTTTAGGTCGCGTCATGGGTGTGAGTGGCATTATTGGTAATCTCTTAAGCCGCTGCGGATTTACCCTTTGGCGCTTACTCTTTGTAGTAGGCCTTCTCGCATCCCCTTGGATTTACGGCATGATTACCGAAGTGCCCGTCGCTGAAATTACCGATAACCGCTGGGTACTCATCATTGGTGGATTACTCGTCGGGCTTGGGTCTGCCATGAGTTCTGGGTGCACAAGTGGGCACTCAATCTGCGGGATTTCACGTCTTTCGCCAAGCTCGGTGTTAGTGACCATCATCTTTATGGTGGCCGGCGGGATTGCTGTTTTTGTGATTAAACATCTCTTGGGACTGTAGGAGGCTCTACCATGTATGCATTTATTTCGCTTATTTCAGGCATTTTATTTGGGCTTGGGTTGCTGCTTTCCGGTATGGCTAATCCTGCGGTCGTACAAGGCTTTTTAGATATTTTCGGCGCATGGAATCCAGCGCTCATGTGGGTGATGGTGGGCGCGCTCTTAGTGAGTTTTATCGCGGTAACCCTCGTGAAAAAACGTGGCAAAACCCTCTTAAATGAACCGCATCATCTTCCAACTAATACCCCGATTAATCGCCGTTTAGTGATTGGTGGACTCACCTTTGGTGCCGGCTGGGGACTTGTTGGCATCTGCCCTGCTCCCGCGCTTGTTCTCGTTGGGCAAGGCATTCCTGAAGGATTAATTTTTGGCGCGGCCATGATTGCCGGAATGCTGCTTACTCGACTGCTCCCTGCCAATAAATGTTAATGATATTTTAGAACAACGACTTAAAAACCATTAAAAACAAAAAAACTCAAAGTGATTGCGAATAACGCCACTTTGAGTTTTTTATTGCTTATCGAATCGACCGGATTATAAAATCGTGAAAAGGTCGTCAAATGGGAGACGTGATTTAGGGAGATCAGCGTTGAAATCCTCTTCACTACGATAGCCAAGCGATGCCACAACGACGCTGTGATAGCCCTTCTCTTTGAGCCCTAAAACCTCATCGAGTTTCTCAGGAATAAAGCCTTCAATCGGCGTTGAATCCACCTCAAGTGCAGCCGCTGCTAAAAGTAGATTGCCAAGCGCGATATAAACTTGCTTTTCTTCCCACTCATAGAGCGCCTCTTTCGTTGTGCGATTGAGCCCCACAAAGAATTTACGCCCTTGATCGTTCGCAGTTTTCATCTCAGGTTCGGGGAAACGCTTGTCCGCATCTTCTTGCTCAATAATCGCCGTTAAGTGATCATCGTTCATCTCATTTTTCGCGCAGAAAATCACCACATGCGAAGCATTACGCACGCGTGGGTGATTAAATTCTGAAATGCCCGGTAAAATTCGCTCCTTCGCTTCATCGGATTCCGCAACGATAAAATGCCACGGCTGTGAATTCACCGATGAGGGGCTATTGTGAAGCACATCAAGCAGTTGATCGATCACCTCTTTCGGGATCTTTTTCGATTTATCGTACGCTTTACAGGTGTGACGCTTTTTTGCAATCTCTGCAATATTAATCATGTATAGGTCCTTCGTTCTTAATTCTTTATATTTTTAATATTGATGCCGACCGGGAAGCTTAATCCCCGATCGGCCTACTTAAGCAATATGGGTATAAAAATCGTTATTTCAAGGAATGAAGTGCAGATGCGAATTATTATTGTTTTTTGGATTTACCTTTATCCATGGCTTTTCTCACACGCTTCAAGCAGATATTTAGCCCCTCGATACGCAAGCATAATGGTGGGTGCATTGGTATTCCCGCTGACAATATGGGGAAAGCTCGATGCGTCAATCACCCGCAATCCTCGAACGCCCCGCACGCGTAAGCGCTCATCTAACACCGCTTGATCGTCACCGCCCATTGCGCAAGTGCCCACAGGATGGAAAACGGTGAGCGATTGATTTTTCACAAATTCGGCTATCGCATCATCATCTTTCAGATCCTCCGCGGTCGGCATCACCACCTCACTGATAATCGCCTTCATCGCCGGCGTTTCAAAAAAGCGCATGCCAAACTTCACACTCTCAACCATCGCCTTAAGATCCGATGGCTCGGATAGATAATTACCATAAATCACCGGCAGATCGCTCGGTTTACTGCTGCGTAAAGTCACTTTTCCGCGAGATTCAGGGTAGAGATGCCCAAGTTTAAGAGTAAACCCTTCAAGAAGCTGATCGGCATCGCCCTCGCTCATACCAAAACTCTCAATTAAGGGAAAGGAGTGCATTTGCGTCTCACGGCGACCGTCGCCATCAAGATCAAAAAATCCGCATCCCTCTAAGATATTTGAAGAGGCAATGCCCCGTTTCGTCAATAACCATTCAAGCCCATTTTTAATCTTTTTAAGCCCTAAACTTTCGGTAATAATGCTGATCGGCTCTTTAAGTAATCCGCGTAAATTGACGTGCAGATGATCCTGAAATCCATGGCCCACCTTCGGCGAGTCAACCACCACGTCAATGCCTAACTTTTCAAGATCCTCTTTCGGCCCAATCCCCGATAATAAGAGCAGTTTTGGCGAGCCAATAGCACCGCTTGATACAATCACTTCCCGCGTCGCGTAGACCGTTTTGCGAGAGCCATTTTCTTCAAAATTCACACCTTTTGCACGTCCATCTTCAATGATGATTTTTTCAGTCATGCACTCGGTAATTAAGGTTAATCGGCGATTGTTTTTCACCCGGTTTAACCATGCATAACTGGTGCTCGCGCGGCGGCCTTTGTGCGTGGTGGTTTGGAAAAAGCCCACCGCATCCTCATCTTTACCATTAAAATCGTTCGTATACGGGTAGCCAAGCTCTTGCCCCGCTCTAATAAATGCTAAACTTAATGGATGGCGATAGCGATTTTCCGAAACGTATTGATTGCCCTCATTTCCATGATAGGGACCCGCTAACGACTCATTATTTTCAGACTCAATAAAATCCGGCAAAACACTCTCATAACTCCAGCCTTTACAGCCATAACGCGCCTCCCAATCATTATAATCCTCGGCAATGCCGCGCACGTAAGCCATGCCATTCACGGTACTCCCACCGCCAAGAATCTTCCCTTGAGGCACCTCCATACGGCGCTGATTCATAAAGGGCTCGGGCTCCGTTTCATAGCGCCACGTGTGATTCATCATCATATGGGGCATTCCGGCAGGAATTTTGGCAAAGAGCGTCTTATCTTTTGGCCCCGCCTCGAGCAGTAACACGGTAATATCGGGATTCTTCTCAATCAGCGTCGTTGCGATCACACATCCCGCCGATCCTGCACCAACAATAATATAATCATATGCCTGATTCGTACTCATTCCTCTCTCCTTCTCGTCTGTTGTTATTATTTTTTAATTGCGCTAGCGCTTTTTACTAACTTATTAGCATTTAATCTAGCACACCTTTTAAAGGGAGCAAAAGCATTTTTAAGGCGAAAAAAAGCCTTAACGTGAAAATCAAAAATGTGATTTCCCGTTAAGGCTTTTAAATTGGTTAAGGGATGATTAACCCACTAAAAATCGCGACTATAGATTAAGTTCACACTCGTGCCGTTGTCGGTGGTAAATTGCCCGTCGAGGCTGAAGTATTTACCAAAACGGTAGCGCGCGGTTCCATAAGCACCCTCTTCTTCGATGCCCATGCCAAGGCCGAGATAGAGCTTTTCGTTAAACTGCTTTCCAAGTCCAAAGGCCATGTTGCCCATGTAATCTTGCGTTAATCCAAGATCGGTCAAGCCCACTTTTTCTGCCATGGTTTCCGCTGCCGGGTCTTCCCCTGAGGCAATTTTACGGAGCATATTAAGCAGCATAAGATTTTCCGTCGGCGACTCAAAGTTTGGCTCACGCCCTAAAAAGAGATAGGAGACAATGGCTAAATCTTGCATCGTCGGCGATGAAAAGAGTGTTAAACGTGGGCGTTTTGCCGTCCCCGTGACCCGAACTCCAACACGGGTTTTACGCCCTGTACGGTCGACCTCCATCTCGCGCGAGGCTTGGAAATCAATCCCGGGATTGGTAATAATTCCGCCTGAAAATTGTACGTGCCCTTTATCAAGGGTTAAGCGCTGGCCATAGATGGAGTATTCACCACTTCCCACCGTGACCATCCCTTCTGCGGAAATTGGGTTAAAGAACTCTTTTAAAATGCGAATATCGCCACTTAAATAGCCTAAGAATCGGCCCATTCCAACGGCGATCTCATCCCCAAGATCAACTTTTACATCCATCTTAAGTGCATCCATAAAGGAGCTGCCGCGTTTTGCCCCATTTTTCGAGATAATGACCACATCCGGCGAGGCTGAAATAACCGATCCACGCCCCGAACTTTCTGAGCTTTCATGGGCGTAGATAAATTTTGGAATCTCAACATTGCCTGTCACATAATAACGCTCATTTTCCATTCTAAAACGGACATTCGGCGAAACGTAAGCTTTGATATTACCGGTATTGGCAAGCTCTAAGTTTTTCCCTGACGCTTCCGCGGTTGCGTAGAGTTTTTGATAATCGAGATTGCCTTTTAAACTCAATTTTCCATCGCCCGCGTATAGAGAACCCTGCAATTCCACCTCGGGCTTATCATCTTTTAAGACGCCCACCACATTCACGCGATGCACTTTAGTATTAAATTTCGGCAGATAGAGTGCACCATCGCTAATCCCCACCCATGCGTAGAGTTTCGGGTCTTTCAGCGAGCCATAGAGTCGCCCTTCCGTATAGACTTTTCCTTTCAGATCTTGCAGGTAAGGCACGATTGGTCCGAGCCACTCAAAATTCGGAATATGTGCGACGACTTGGCCCTGAAGTGAGTTATTCTCCTTCATGACGCTCTTAATTTTCGCGCCCCCATCAATTTTAAGATAACTGCCCCAATCAAAATTGATCGCTCCATCCACAAGATCGGGGTTTGCGCTTACGTGAATATTGCTCAATTTAAGCGGAATATCGACTTTTCGCCCTTCGAGCATAATGCCCACGGTTCCCTTATCAAGGAAGATATCGGCGATCCCTTTAAAATCCTCTGCCGTTTTATATTGGCCGGTAATCACCGCATTAAGGCGCGTATCCACCTCAATATTTTCCGGGAGATATTGTTTTAAAAACGCCGAGGACATGTTGCGAATGGTGAGCACGCCAACGCTATTTTCAGGACGGTGCGAACCCTCCATACAGAAACTAAACGGAAGCTCGGTTAAACAGTAACTACTTAAATAGAGCTCATTGCGATCGGCATAGAGATAGGTGGGTTTTTTGAGGCTATAATTGCCGGCATAATTGGAGCGAATTTCCGTTTTATCGATATAAAATGTCCATTTACGCGCATCATTTTCTTTAAGCAAACGCGCAATCCCGCCAAAATCGAGCGTTCCAAATTCACTTTGCGTCGTTAGATTAATTTTGTGATTCGTCAGCGCACCATCAAAGGTGAGCTTAATCTCATCCACAAACTTCCGCCCTTTTGAGATATCGCTCACAGTCAGGACGCTATCGAGCTGATGCTCAATGTCCCCAAGCGCATCGAGTTTAACCGATTTAACCACGAGCGGATCACCCTCTTCAGCGGCGACTTTAATGGTATCCAGATCGATAAATGCGGTGAGCATCTTCTCTTCATCATGAGTGGCGTTCAGTTTTAGATGATCGAGCGACGCGCCAAATCCGGCAAATTTATTAATGGTTAAATCACTTTTCACAAGAGGGCGAAGCAGGTAACCTTTCACCTCAAAATCCCCATGGGCACTCCCCTCAATGCGCGGGTTAATCTCATTTAAATTGGGCGCATCAAGGAGCAATTCAGCGTAAAGTTCGAGCGGATGTTGCAGCGACCACGCAGCTTTTAGATCAATATGATTGCTTAAGTTTTTAATCTTCACATTACCTGAAAGCGCCTCTTGATTAATGATGTTCAGCGTCACATCTTGAAGCACCGGGTCGTGAATAATCTCAAGCCAATCGACACGGCTATTCATGCGAAATCCGAGCTGATTAATCGGTCCGTGCAGGTCTGAAACCATGGCAAAGTTAAAGTCATTGCCCTCAACTTTCGAATTCATGGCGATCGCACTGAGATTGAGCTGAATCTCATCGGTCTGCATATTGACATCGCCATTTGCATTAATCTCAAGGGGGAAAATTGAATCGCCGACAAAAATATCACTCCGAAGCCCGAGCCCGCCAATTTCGATCGCTTTCTCATTATAATGAAGGTCATTAGCAATCAGATAAGGCGACGCGACAGTGAGCTCCTCACCAATCGCTAAATAGATATCATTCCCGCGAATCCGGTCGATCTCGACGATAAAGGGATAGGCAATTTTAGAAAATGAGAAGGGATAAAAATCGCTCTCTGCACTCTCTTCTTTAGGAGACTCTTCACCGCTTGGAAGAATGGGGAGATCCGCCGAATCAACCACCAGCTCATGAATTTTAAGTCGGCGTTTAAAAAGATCGGTCAATTTCCAATCGAGATGGAGATAATCGATGGTGAGCGGAATTTCTTGCGTCGGTAGATAAATCTCTAAATAATGAATCTCAAACCGATCCGCTAGACGCCCTTTCGACTCGCCAATTGAGACATATTCCGGCAGATATTGATTGAGTTTATCGGTCGTAACTTGGAGCCCTTTTTCCGTACCGAGCACAAAATAGAGCACACCCGCGAGTGCAATGAGAATAAGTAGGATCAATAGCCCGATCCATTTTAAGAGTCGCACCCACCAGGAACGGCGTTTTTTAGCCGGCTTTTTGGCAGGCTGTTTGTCAGACTTTTCAGCCGACGTTTCAACCGACTGGGCGGCATTTGATTTTCCCGGCGCAGATTTTGTCGAATCTTGCTCGGGCGGTTGCGAAATCTCTAAAGGCGTCTTGTCGTTACTCATTCTCGTGTCACTCATGGGCTCTTTGATCGTGCTTGACTTGTCTACAGGCAATTATAGCGAATTTCCAAGGGCTATACGGGATTATCGATATCAATAAAGGTAACATCGAGCTGATGTTCGTCCGCAAGCCACTCGCCGAGCGCCTTCACACCATAACGCTCAGTCGCGTGATGTCCGGCGGCATAAAAATGAATCCCCATCTCACGGGCGATATAGGTCGTACGTTCTGACACTTCGCCAGTAATAAAGGCATCCACACCATACTCCGCTGCCCGCTCGAGATAATCTTGCGCGGCCCCACTGCACCAGGCAATTCGATGAATTTGATCAGATGCATTATCGCCAATGTGTAGCGGTTTACGCGAAAGCGTCGTTTCCAGAAGCGCTCCAAATTGATCTCCACTCATCGGCGCGGACAATTCCCCTTGCACCACGAGCGGCATCGCATCCTCTTCATCTAAAGGGCGAATATTTTCGACATTCCAGAGTTTCCCGAGCATCGCATTATTGCCGAGCGTTGGGTGCAGATCAAGGGGGAGATGATAGGCAAAGAGATTAATATCATGTTCGATGAGCGCTTTAATCCGGCGATATTTCATTCCGCGCAATAGCGGCGATTCATTCTTCCAAAAGTAGCCGTGATGCACCAAAATTGCATCGGCTTTATGGGTAATGGCGCGATCTATTAAATCTTTTGAAGCGGTTACTCCCGTGATTATGCGGGAAATATCGCTTTTCCCCTCAATTTGGAGCCCATTTTCGACATAATCTTTGATCGATAGTGAATTGAGTTTTTGATTAAGTAGGCGTTCTAATTCAAATTTATTCATCTTTTAATATTTTTATTATCTATTCATCGGCAGACAAGCTAAAATATACAGTATACCTTAGTCCGAATCGAGATATTAGCTGATATCTTTGATTATTCAGAAAAAGGTCTATAATCTATCTCTAGCTTAAAAGTGGGTAACGGGAAGTCTACTATTTAAGCAATCTATAATTGAATACTTTATATAATTTAACCTTTGGTTCGATCGAGTGTAGTCGTCAACCAAAGCTATTATATTTTTCCCGCAACGAGAGGTTAATGGATTATGCGTTTATCAAGACGACAATTTTTTAAAGTATCTGCCGGTACTCTAGGAGGAACAGGTCTTGCAGCATTGGGCATGACGCCAAATATTGCAAAAGCTGAGGTGAGAACCTATAAGCTCCTTCGCGCAAAAGAGACCCGCAGTGTCTGTACCTACTGTTCAGTAGGATGTGGAATGCTCTTCTACTCAATGGGTGGAAAGCCGAAAAACTCAAAAGCTGAAATCATTCACGTGGAAGGTGACCCAGATCACCCAGTAAGCCGCGGTTCACTCTGCCCGAAAGGTGCGGGGGTTAAGGATTATATTCACAGCCCGAAACGTCTTAAATATCCTGAAGTACGTCGCCCGGGTTCTGACAAATGGGAACGCATTTCATGGGATGAAGCGATTCGCGATATTGCGCGCTTAATGAAAGATGACCGTGATGCCAATTTCATCGAGAAAAATGAACAAGGCACAACGGTTAATCGCTGGGTATCAACAGGGGCATTAGTCACCTCTGCCGGAACGAACGAAAACGGTTTTGTTACCGGTAAATTCCTCCGCTCACTCGGTATGATCGCTATCGATAACCAAGCCCGTGTTTGTCACGGTTCAACGGTTGCGAGTTTAGCGGCATCTTACGGACGTGGTGCAATGACAAACCACTGGTGTGACATTAAAAACACCGACTTTATCCTAATCATGGGTGGGAACGCTGCTGAGGCGCATCCAGTTGGATTTAAGTGGGCAATCGAAGCGAAGAAAAAAGGCGCTGAGATCTATGTAGTTGACCCCCGTTTTAACCGTTCTGCGGCCGTTGCGGATTATTATGCACCGATCCGTTCAGGCAGTGACATCGCATTCTTAGGCGGCGTCATCACATGGTTAATCGAAAACGATAAGATCAACTGGGAATACGTTCGCGAATATACGAACGCTGCCTTTATCGTTCACCCTGATTTTGACTTCGAAGAGGGTTACTTCTCCGGTTGGGACGATAAAGCCCAAAAATATACCGATATGTCTTCTTGGAGCTATGACCTCGACGAAAATGGTCATGCGAAAATCGACAAAACCCTTCAGCATCCTCGCTGTGTATTCCAAATGATGAAAAAACATTATGCGCAATACACCCCTGAGATGGTTGAACGCGTCACCGGAACGCCGAAAAAAGCCTTCCTTAAAGTGGCAGCAAAACTCGGTGAACATTCTAAACCCGATAAAGTCTCAACGATTTTATACGCCCTTGGTTGGACGCAACACACCACCGGAACGCAAACCATTCGTACCATGGCGATGATCCAATTACTACTTGGTAACATCGGTATGCCTGGTGGCGGGGTTAACGCACTGCGTGGTCACTCAAACATTCAAGGATTAACGGACTTAGGTCTTCTATCGACCCAACTTCCCGGCTACTTAAATCTTCCGAAAGATAGCCAAGATTCTCTTGAGAAATATTTAGCGGAAACAACGCCGAAAGCACTTCGCCCAGGCGAGCTGAACTATTGGGGCAATACACCTAAATTCTTCGTGAGCATGATGAAAACCTTCTACGGTAAACATGCAACCAAAGAGAACGATTGGGGCTTTGAGTGGTTACCAAAATGGGATAAATCATACGACATTATCCAAACCATCGAATTGATGCGCCAAGGCAAAATGACCGGCTATATCTGTCAAGGATTTAACCCTCTTGCGGCGGTTCCTGACAGTAACAAAACCCGTGAAGCGTTTGCAAAACTTAAATATATGGTGGTGATCGACCCACAAGAGACTGAAACCTCAGTATTCTGGCAAGATCATGGCGAACATAACGTTCACACCAAACCTGAAAATATCGATACCGTAGTATATCGCCTGCCCGCTCACGCGTTCGCAGAAGGATACGGTTCAATCGTAAACTCAGGCCGTTGGTTACAATGGCATGAAAAAGGCGCTGATGGTCCTGGCGAATCAAAAGGGGATGCGGAAATCTTATCGCTTCTTCTCTTTGAATTACGCCGTCTTTATAAAGAAGAAGGCGGAGCATGTCCAGAACCTGTGCTTAACATCTCTTGGGATTATGATCAGCCCACCAAACCAAGCCCTGAAGAGATCACAAAAGAGCAAAATGGATACGCGCTTGAAGATCTTTACGATGCAAATGGTAAATTAATCCGCAAAAAAGGCGAACTCCTTAGCAGCTTTGCTGAACTTCGCAATGACGGTTCTACCGCGTCAGGATGCTGGATCTATGCCGGTTCTTGGACGGAAGAAGGCAACCAGATGGCCAACCGCGATAACAGCGATCCATCAGGCTTAGGTAACACCTTAGGCTGGGCGTGGGCATGGCCTGCAAACCGCCGTGTGCTCTATAACCGCGCCTCATTAGACCGCTACGGTAATCCATGGGATGACAAACGTGTTCTCTACCGCTGGAATGGTAAAAAATGGACTGGATTCGACACGCCTGACTTTAAAGTCGACGAGCCGGTTGGATCAGAAATGAGTCCCTTTATCATGAACCCAGAGGGTGTTGGCCGTCTCTTCTCAGCGGATAAACTCGTTGATGGACCTTTCCCAACGCATTATGAGCCGATGGAAAGCCCCCTCGATGAAAACCCGATCTATCCTAAAACCAAAAATAGCCCCGCTGCACGTATCTTCGATCGTGACCGCGAGCTATTAGGATCAAATAAAGATTTCCCTTATGTTGGAACAACCTATCGCTTAACCGAGCACTTCCAATTCTGGACCAAAGGTGCGTATGCGGCTGCCATCACTCAGCCTGAACAATTCGTTGAGATCAGCGAAGAGCTCGCAGCTGAAAAAGGCATCGCAAAAGGAGACTGGGTTAAAGTCTCTTCAAACCGCGGTTACATCAAAGCGAAAGCCGTTGTTACAAAACGTATTAAAGCTCTCCAAGTGGACGGACGTACGATTCATCACGTCGGTATTCCACTTCACTGGGGCTTTGTCGGGGTTGCTAGAAAAGGATTCTTAGCGAACCACCTTCCAGTTGCTGTTGGGGATGCCAATACCCAAACGCCTGAATACAAAACATTCTTAGTGAACATTGAAAAGATCTCAGCATAAGGAGGGATAGACAAAAATGGCACTACAATCATTAGACATTAAACGTCGCTCTGCGACATCGACGCCCTCACCTCAAGCTCGTGAAACTCTTGAAGTTGCAAAACTGATCGACACCACGGTTTGTATCGGGTGTAAAGCGTGTCAGGTAGCCTGTTCCGAGTGGAACGACCTGCAAGATGAAGTGGGCGAATGTGTTGGGGTTTACGATAACCCAATCGACTTATCTGACCAATCCTGGACGGTCATGCGTTTTGCTGAGCATGAAACTGTGGATGATGAGGGTGATACTACTCTTGAGTGGTTAATCCGTAAAGATGGCTGTATGCACTGTGAAGATCCGGGCTGTTTAAAAGCCTGTCCTTCACCGGGCGCAATCATTCAATACTCAAACGGTATTGTGGATTTCCATCAAGAAAACTGTATTGGATGTGGATACTGTGTAACCGGTTGTCCTTTCAACATTCCTCGCATTAGTAAAAAAGATAACAAAGCGTATAAATGTACGCTCTGTTCGGACCGTGTATCAGTAGGCCAAGAGCCTGCGTGTGTGAAATCATGCCCAACGGGTGCGATTCAATTCGGCTCTAAAGAGGATATGAAAGAGTACGCGCAAACGCGTATTAAAGACTTGACCAATCGCGGGTATGACAACGCGGGGCTTTATGACCCTGAAGGCGTCGGCGGAACGCACGTAATGTACGTTCTTCATCATAACGATAAGCCAAGCCTTTATAGCGGTCTGCCAGATAAGCCACAGATCAGTCCTCTTACCAAACTTTGGAAAGGCTTCCTCAAACCGCTTTCGACCTTTGGTATCGCGGCGTCGATCTTTACTGGATTCCTTCACTACATCACTGTCGGCCCAAGCCGTGCAGATGACGATGAAGAGGATGCGGTAAAAGTTGATCCTAAAGCTGATAACAAAGTAATCAAGCAGTTAAACAAGGAGAAATAATCCATGAAACCACAACGTCTAATTCAGCGCTATAATGCAGCAGAGCGCATTAACCATTGGATTGTCGCTGCATGTTTTATTTTGTTAGCCTTATCAGGACTTGCGTTTTTCTACCCAAGCTTCTTCTGGTTAACACAAGTATTCGGTACGCCACAAATGGCAAGAATCGTGCATCCTTTCGTAGGAGTCATCATGTTCTTAGGCTTTGCACGCCAATTCTTCCGTTACGTTACCCGTAACGTGCCAGATATGGACGACGTAAAATGGGCACTTTCTGTGAAGAAAGTAATTCGCGGTGATCACATGCCAAACGTTGGTAAATACAACGGTGGGCAAAAAGTGATGTTCTGGGCAATGACCGTATGTCTGATCGTTCTGATTATTACAGGCGTGATGATGTGGCAGCCCTACTTTGCGAACAACTTCTCAGTGCCTGCACGCCGTATCGCAATCTTACTGCACGCATGGTCAGCGTTAATCTTAATCGCATCGATCATCGTTCACGTATATGCGGCAATCTGGGTTAAAGGAACCATTCGCGCAATGACCGAAGGCGTCGTTACTGAAACATGGGCGAAAAAACATCACCCTAAATGGCATGCTGAAGTGATGGAAAATCACGCAAAAGCTAGCGAAAAGTAACACACTCGTCATTGAAGTGAATCGAACAAATCTAATAAGCGCTCTCGCGAGATTGCGCTTATTATTTTTTAACAAGGATAGACTATGATACCTACAGGTAAAATTGAAGCCATTATTCCCGTCATGCCACCGCGTGATCAGCACTTTGCCAATCGCATTTCAGAGCTTGAAAAGGCCCTTAAAGCACACCCTGGCGAACCAAATCTGATCTTCTTAAAAACGCTCGTGGAAGCGGAACAAAATAGTTTCCGCAAAATGGATCAATTCACCTTTGAAACCAATGAAAAAGTACCCTTCTTTAAGTCACTTGATCATTATGAAGAGGCGCTCAATATCGCCTTAGAGACCACGGCACGTTTTCTACAAGCCGATCTCATTAACGATAAGGTGAAAGCCGCTATCGACACGCTGTTATCACTCGATAATGCAACCCGTTTAAACTATTTTAAAGCGGCCCATGAGCTCAATATGGACGATGTTCCAGCGGAGTATCGCCTCTTTATTTTTAGCGCGCTGCATACGGTGTTATATAAAATTGCAACAACGCTCAAAGTGGCGGACGATTATCTTTTACTAGATAAATCGCTCTGCCCTTGTTGCCAAAGCCCTGCAATTAGCAGCGTGATTGATGCCGACGATAATGGCCTACGCTACCTTGTCTGTTCACTGTGCGAAACCAAATGGCACCACGTGCGCAGTCAATGCACCCATTGCAAAAGCTCAAAAGATATTCAGCTCATCTCAATTGATGAGGAAGATCTTAAAGCGACTGCCGAGACGTGCGGCGAATGCAACGTTTACCTCAAACACATTGATCGCACCAAAAAAGATGATCGCTCAAAAGACCCCTTTATTGAAGATCTTTTAACGCTCGCTTTAGACCTTGCGCTCAATGAAGAGAATTTCCAACGCTTAACGGTCAACCCCTATTTAGGCTAGTTCGCCACGATCATTCACATGATAAAAATCCATCCGTGGATAAGGTAATGTAGATCAACTAAGCTCGATTCTTTTATTTGAGTCCCATGATTTAATTTGTCCGCATTGTGCGATCAATCTGCCCTCTTATGAGAAAGACTTGATTAAATGATGCAAACATAAATCGATGGTTAATTTCAATAATCGGTATGATTGGCCCGCTCAATGCGGCACTTTCAAACACCTTTATCAAGACCTCTATCTAACTGTATTTAAATAAAAATATGTTATTTAAGAGGTCTTTTTTTATAACTGTTTTTTATACCTATTCCTTTATACATCCCTCCCTTTTTCTCCACACCTCTCTCATCATTATCTCCCATCCTTTGCATAGTTGCGTAACAATCTATCAATTCATATAATCAACATGCCAACAATTAAAAACAAAAACTTACATTTAATTACATTATTTTAATTGTTAACATGAAGTAGAGATACATTTTGGCCACATCTTATGCAACGTAAGATAAAGGAAGACAAACAACTATGAACCACAACAAAAAACGCTTATATCTACTTATGAGCGTGATTCTCGCCGGTGGAATCGTCTATGCAGCTCCTGCAACGTCAACCGTCACAAATCTGCAGGAGTTAATTGATGCTGGAGGCATAATTAAGATATCTGATACTACTGCTTTACGCATTTCAGATACGAAATTATTTAAGTATGATGGCGTTGTCGATATCACGCATACACTTCAGAACTACCTTAATTACGGAATCGAAAGTTTAATTGTAAAAAACTCAGATGCCAATTTTAAGCAATTGATTTATACAGTGGATGACAACGGCACATCAACGGACGAAGCTATTGATGGTATTTATGTTGAAACCGGAACTCTTAAGGATAATTCATTTAATGGCTCTCGTATAACCATCGGTGAAAACTCGACAGTTAACATCACAGGAAATGCTGGTGAGTAGGTTATTGGACTGCAAGTTTTAGGTGCGACTGAGCTCTATAATGCTGGAATCGAAAGCATTTTTGAGGCTAATGTTGGAGACAACTCTACATTTAGCATCAAAAACTTGGGCAAAGGCAAAGCACAAGGCATACAGGCACATAATACAGGTGCCACTATCAATCTTGGAGAAAACACTAGGATTCATACCTCTACTAATAAAGGAGATAGTGAGGCATTGAGTTCAAGTTATGGAGGAACTGTAATTGCAAAGAAAGGACTAAACCTCCTAGCAGAATCCACCGCTGGCAATGCATATGCTGTCTATGCGTGGCATCCCGATAATATTCAAGACATGCACCAGTCTAAAGTTATTTTAAATGGGGGCACGATGCAAGCACGATCAGATGATCCTTCAAAAAGTGCATACTCCCTATATGTATGGAATGGTGGAAACATCATAGGTAAATCAG
>JAAZCI010000037.1 GCA_012513365.1 Lysobacteraceae bacterium | reverse complement strand
TGTAAACACCGGTGAGCAGTAAAATCAGCCCAATCAGCTGAAAGCTAAAATACCAAATCATCTGTAGACCTCGCGGAATAAGTGGTCGAAAATATTGAAGTTTTTAAAAACTCGATCAAGCTCTTATGATAACAAAAAAAGCGCCGAAAGCGATAATGAGATTGAGCTAAATCGAGAGCCGAAGGGTGAGCGCGAGCAATGTCATGAGTAAAATCGGCGTAGTGAGCACAATTCCCACCTTAAAATAGTAGTCCCAACTGATTTTAATCTCATATCGAGCGAGCACATGAAGCCAAAGAAGCGTCGCTAAACTCCCAATCGGAGTAATTTTTGGGCCAAGATCACTGCCGATCACATTGGCGTAGATCATCGCTTCTTGAATCAGTCCCGTTGCACTGCTTTGATCGATCGAGAGCGCCCCAATTAAAACGGAAGGAAGATTGTTCATAATCGATGATAAAATCGCGATTAAAAAGCCCGTTCCGAGCGTTGCGATCACCAATCCTTGCTCACTTAAATAGCTGAGAATGTTGCTAAGATAATCGGTGAGCCCCTCATTTTTTAGCCCATACACCACTAAATACATGCCAAGAGAGAAGATCACAATGGACCAAGGTGCTTGACGAATGACGCGATTAAGATCGATGATTCCACTTCGGCGAGCAACGAGTATCAGCAATAGTGCGCCGCCGATGGCAATAAAACTGATGGGGATCTTGAAAGATTCGGCGATAAAAAAGCCTACCATCAATAGCGCTAAAACTCCCCAGCCCATATTAAAGGTGAGGGGGTCTATGAGGGCAGATTTCGGGGATTCAACACTTTTGTCGGCATACACTCTTGGAATGTCGCGCCGATAGAAGAGGTAGAGTACCGTGAGCGTTGTGAGAATCGAAACACCATTGACGGGCAGCATCACCGAGGCGTAACGCTCAAAGGGAATGGCGAAATAGTCCGCGGTGACGATATTCACAAGATTAGAGACCACTAGCGGAAGGCTCGCGGTATCGGCGATAAATCCCGCACCCATCACAAAGGCGAGCATGCTGCGTTTACTGAAATTGAGGGCATGTAAAATCGCAATGACGATCGGTGTTAGAATAAGGGCTGCACCATCGTTGGCAAAAAAAGCCGACACGAGTGCGCCGAGTAAAATGAGATAGACAAAGAGAAGATGCCCGCTGCCACGTCCTTTAGCGGTAATATGCAGCGCCGCCCATTTGAAAAATCCGGACGCGTCAAGAAGCAGGCTGATAAGAATAATGGCGATAAACGCAATCGTCGCATTCCAAACAATGCCCCAAACGGTGATAAGGTCCGCTAAATTGACAACGCCAAAAAGGAGCGCAAGGAGTGCGCCGAAACTTGCACTCCAGCCAATGCCTAATCCTCGCGGTTGCCAAATCACAAGAGTTAAGGTGAAGAGAAAAATCAGCAGTGCAATCATCATGAGCCCTCATTATTAATCAAGGTCAATAATAGCTAAAAGCGGTGGAAATCGGGTTTACGGCACAAAAAAAGCTCCATGAGGAGCTCTTTATCAATCGATCTTTATACATTAATGGAGGATTATCCTTAGAAGGGGATATCATCATCAAATGAATCAAAATCGGGCATGTTGTTTTGCTCTTGAGGCTGATTGAACCCGCCTTGATTTTGTTGAGGACGCTGCTGCTGTTGCTGCTGCGATTGGCCCCCTTGATTCCAATTTTGTTGGGGCGCTTGTTGTTGCGATTGTCCGCCGTAGCCTTGATCTTGATTGAAGTTGTCGTAGCCACCTTGCTGTTGACCCATGCCGCCACCGCCGCCTGATCCACCGCCACCGAGCATTTGCATTTCGTTAGCGATAATTTCGGTTGTGTAGCGATCCATCCCATTTTTATCGGTCCATTTACGGGTTTGTAAACGGCCTTCGATATAGACTTGTGAGCCTTTTTTGAGATATTGTCCCGCAACTTCTGCAAGACGGCTAAAAATAACGATGTTGTGCCATTCGGTACGTTCTTGCATTTCGCCACTGTTTTTATCGCGCCAGCCTTCTGAGGTTGCGATTGAAAAACTTGTGACAGCTGCGCCGCCAGCGGTATAGCGCACAGTTGGATCTTGCCCTAAACGGCCTAATAAAATAACTTTGTTTACACCACGAGCCATAATTAAATACCTAAATTTGCTGTTGATTAATTGTGAATAAAAGATGAATTTTCTCGAATCACTATACGCTATTTTGCGTTTTTATTCAGTGAAAAGCTTAATAGTTCACCTCGAAGTGATCTATGTTATGCGTGCGTAATTGTGCTTTAATTTCAGTCATCTCTTTGGGGGAAAAGGGCCCAATAATAACGCGATAGACCGATTTTCCGCTCGGGATTTTACCTTCGACCACTTGTGGATTATAGCCATAGGATTCGAGCTGTTTACGGTGAATGCTCGCTTCATGAGAGGAGGAAAAACTGCCCACTTGAAGCCGTTTTGAGAGCGGCACATCCGGCTTTTGCACATTGACCACACGTTTAGGCGGTGCTTCGACGGGCTTGATTTCAGGAGTCGGTTCAAAATCATCGCTGATATATTCAACGCCGCCCTTTTTCTCTTCGCCCTCCACTAAAAAGGTGCGCGATTCAAGCAGATCATAAAACGAATAGGGGTTTTCGATCTCTTCAAAGACAAAGACATCGGGCTGTGTTTTCGCTTCTAGATCGTGCTGTTCCTCGATCAGTTGTTCCTCTTCAATCTCTTTGTTTTGAGTTAAACTTTTTGAGATGGGGTAGGAGATCAAGACAAAAAATACCATTGCAAGCAATGTTGCACGGGTCGCATTGCGGAGCGCAAATTGCTTGATAATGGCATAGAGGCGCTTAATGGTCGCGCCTCGTTCTTTTGATTTTACCTGTTGTCTTGGTCTACGACTCATCGCGGAACTCACCGAGAATTGTGCGCCCGATTACATGCGGGTTGGCGCAGAAAGCCCTAAGAGATGAAGACCATTGGCCACCACTTCGCGCGCCGCCATTAATAGATAGAGGCGAGCATCTTGAAGGGCTTTATCATCGCCTAAAATGCGAATCGCTTGGCCTTCTTCATCTTTTGCATTGTAGTAACTGTGAATATCACCGGCGAGCGCTTGTAAATAATTGGCCACTAAATGGGGTGCATTATTACGACACGCTGCGCGAACAAGCTCGCCAAAACTTGAGAGTGTACGCATGAGCTGATATTCATGGTCACGATCGAGTTTATCGAGGTGCTTGATGGCAAATGCCGCGTCAAATGGGGTCTCTTGCTTATCACGTTCCGCTAAAATTGAGCAGATCCGCGCATGGGCGTACTGAATGTAGTAGACCGGATTATCAGAGGTTTGCGAACGAGCGAGATCGATATCAAATTGAAGCTGAGAATCGGGATTTCGCGCCGCTAAGAAGTAACGCGTGGCAGCTTTACCCACCTCATCGATCAGATCACGAAGGGTCACATAAGAACCGGCACGTTTTGAGAGTTTAACCTCAACGCCATCGCGCATCACCATTACCATTTGGTGAAGCACATAGCTTGGCCAGCCTTCTGGAATGCCGATATCGAGCGCTTGAAGCCCTGCACGAACGCGAGCAATCGTCCCGTGATGGTCCGCGCCTTGTTCGTTAATCACATATTTAAATCCGCGTTCCCATTTACGTTGATGATAAGCAACGTCAGGCACAAAGTAGGTATAACCGCCCTCTTTTTTGCGCATAACGCGATCTTTATCATCGCCATAATCGGTGGTTCTAAGCCAGAGCGCGCCGTCCTCTTCGTAGGTTTTACCGTTTTCAGTTAAACGACTCACCACACGATCAACAAGGCCGTCAGCATAGAGCGATGACTCTAAGAAATAGACATCAAAGTTGATATCAAATGCTTTGAGATCAAGATCCTGTTCGCGACGTAAAAACGCCACCGCAAAGGCTTTAATATCGTCAATGTTATTTGCATCACCTGAGGCAGTAATTTCGCGGTCATCTGAATTGACCGTGTCCCCATTGAGATAGCTTTTCGCGATCTCTTTAATGTATTCACCGGCATAGCCATCTTGAGGCCACGCTTCATCTCCGGGGGCAAGCCCATCGATACGCGCTTTGACAGATGCGGCTAAATTATCGATCTGAGCACCGGCGTCGTTATAGTAAAACTCGCGGGTTACATCAAAGCCATTGGCTTCTAAAATACGAGCGAGCGAATCGCCCACAGCTGCGCCGCGACCATGACCGACGTGAAGGGGCCCGGTTGGGTTTGCCGAGACAAATTCCACCTGAACTTTTTCGCCATTACCGTCACGGTTATGTCCGTAGGTTTGACCATTTTCCACCATTTTACCGAGTTCATTGTGATAACAATGTTTTTTCAAGGTAAAGTTTAAAAATCCTGGGCCTGCAATCTCAATTTTCTCTAGGTCTTTATGAGGCTGTTCAATCATATCGATGATACGGTTTGCAAGCTCACGAGGATTGGTTTTAAACGGGCGCGCAAGCATCATTGCAATGTTACTTGCAAAGTCGCCGTGGCTAAGGTCTCGGGTTCGCTCGACACTCTTTTCAATTTGTGCCGGATCGAGGGTGATATCGCTCTCGCGTGTTAACGTCGTGAGCGCTCCGTGAAGTAAGGTTGTGACTATTTGTTTCATAAATTACTGATTAAATTTGTCTAAAAGCGACTGCATTTTTTCGTCAAGAGTTTGGGTATTTGCTGGCGCTGATTTGCCGACAGCTTTGTCGTTACGCCCTGCATTATTATTGGGACGACGTTTCGCCTGGCCTTGACGACGCGGTTTTTGAGTGCGTTTTTTTGGCTCTGTACGTTTAAGCGCATCAGGGCGATTTTCGCTCAACCACGCTTCAATCTTAGCGATGTTCTCTTTCGCGAGCGTTTTGTGCTCTTCTAAGATCTCTTCAGCATCTGATCCATCTAAATTGGTGCGATGCGTTGCGTGTAAAACGGCGTTTTGATAGCGTAATTGTTTGGTGTACCATGCAAGCGCAGATCGAAGCGTTGCAGGAGAAAAGCCCCACTCTTTTACGATCGGTTGAAGCTCTTTATGCAGGCCAATCGCAAGGGCAACCGGGCGACCATCTTTCGGATGAGGAAAGATTTTTGGGTACGCTTCAGCGAGCTTAGCGAGCAGTGCACGTGAGTCCTCAACGCGCTTTGCACGGGCTTCTTTCGCCTCTTCCGCCTGTTTTGCTTCGTGCTCAAGGGGAGCGGTGTTTTGTTGTTCAGTTGTCATAATAAAAATAAAAACCTAGAGTATAAATAAACAGAAATTAACAATTTTATTATATCTGAGCAGCAATTGCATTAAGGTGGTAAAATTCTTACTATTATTGTGATCAGATATAGATCAACACATATTACCATTAAATTTTATTGGATTGGCATTATTGAGATTAAATTTATGATGAAACGTC
This sequence comes from Lysobacteraceae bacterium, assembly GCA_012513365.1. Lineage (GTDB taxonomy): Bacteria > Pseudomonadota > Gammaproteobacteria > Cardiobacteriales > Wohlfahrtiimonadaceae > CALZBJ01. Next base: position 20,329 of record JAAZCI010000037.1, on the reverse strand, counting down.
TACTTTTTATTGCGCTGACCGCCTTTTCTGGGTTCAGCTATGCTCAACAACAACTCGACCAGATTGCCATTATTGTGGATACCGAAGTGATCACGCAAAAAGAGTGGCAAAGTGCCATGCGCCAAGCGCGCGCGGAAGTTGGTACCATGCCTTCGAGCATTCGTCCGACCGACGAGCGTTTAAAAGAGGAGGTGTTCCTCATGCTTGCGGCGGAAAAATTGCAACATAAATATGCCAAAGAAGTGGGCATGAGCGTGAGCGATGCACAAGTGGACGCGGCGATTAAAGACATTGCCGATCGTAATGGCGCAACCGTTGCCGATCTAAAAGCCTATATGGCTTACATGGGCATGAATTTTAATGCCTATCGTGAAGATATTCGTCGTCAAATGTTGAGCGCGATGCTGCGTAATGAAGTGGTGCGCGATGTAAAAATTAACGAGGCAGAGCTTGATGTCTATATGAATTCGAAAGAGTTTAAAGACATTCAGCGCGAACTTTTAAAAGACAATACGGCGCAATATAAAGTCAAACATATTCTGATTAAGATTTCGCCCAGTTTATCTGATGAGCAGGCGCGCATTCAGATCAATCGTCTCCGCGAGCGAATTGCCGGCGGTGAGAGTTTTGATGATCTTGCAAGCGCACAATCGCATGACCCAATTTCAGCGGCCCGTAAAGGGGAACTTGGTTGGGTGACGCGCGGACAACTGGCGCCTGAATTTGAGCGGACCATGGTTCGTCTTAACAAAGGGGAATTAAGTCAGCCGGTGAAAACGGTGTTTGGCTACCATTTAATTTTGCTTGAAGATCAGAAAAATGGGGTCGTTGACGAAGAGATGATGCGCAATATCGCACGTGAATATTACTTTAAGAAAAAAGCGATGCAGACCTTCACTTTATGGGTTGAAGAGCGCGTAGCCGACGTCTATATCGAGCGCCGCATCTAGCAGACACAATTTACATTTAATGGGGCCTCTTCGGAGGCCTTATTCATTATCGTGTAATCACGATTAAAATTAGCAACACAAGAGAAGAGATACACTCCGCATGAGTCAATCACACAGAGCAAAGAAGCGTTTTGGGCAGAACTTTTTAATTGATGCCGGCATTATTTTTCAGATCGTCGAGGCGATCAATCCACAAGCGGGCGACCCATTAATCGAAATTGGGCCAGGGCTTGCAGCGATGACAAAACCGGTATTAGCGCGGGCAAAAGAGATGACCGTCATCGAGCTTGACCGTGATCTGATTGAAAATTTAGAAAAGATGGAGGGGTTACGGGTTATTAACGAAGATGTTCTTAATGTCGATCTTCCCGCGCTCTATCCGGATCAAAAACTGCGCATTATTGGGAATCTCCCCTATAACATTTCAACGCCGATCATCTTTCATCTGCTTGAAGATCATCATGACATTCTCGACATGCATTTTATGCTTCAAAAAGAGGTGATCGATCGTTTAGCGGCTGAACCCAATTCACGTCAATATGGTCGATTATCAGTGATGGTGCAGCGTTATTGCGATGTCGTGCCGCTCTTTGAAATTCCGCCGACCGCCTTTGATCCTGCGCCGAAAGTAATGAGCCAATTTGTACGGTTAGTGCCCCATACGGAGCCAAAATATGCGATCGCCGATGATAACCGATTCTTTGAGGTGGTAAAACTTGCCTTTTCGATGAAGCGTAAGATGATTCGCAACAACCTCAAACCGCTGATGAGTGAGGCGGAAATGGAGGCGGCCGGCATTGATCCAACGGCGCGGGCGGAAAATCTCACCATTGATGATTTTGTCACGCTCAGTAATGCGTTAGTATAGAAAGCATTAGAATAAAGGGTCAGCCGAAAAGCGGGCGTAACGAGCGAAGGAGGGGTGATGAGCAATCAACTCTATGCAGTGATCGATCTTGGATCGAACAGTTTTCACATGGCGGTTATGGAAGAAGATAACGGCCGAATCTTGGTGGTCGATCGCGTTCGCGACATGGTTCAGCTCGGATACGGACTTGAAAAAGATGGCACGCTCTTACCGCAAACTCGTGAAAAAGCCCTCAATTGTCTACGCAAATTTAACGAACGCCTTGCCAATATTGATCGCGATAATATCCGTGCGGTAGGGACTTTAACGCTCCGAAAAATGAAAGATCCCACCTTTTTAAAAGAGGCGGAAGGGGCGCTTGGCGTTCCCATTGAGATTATTTCGGGGCGAGAAGAGGCGCGGCTTATCTATCTTGGGGTGTCGCAATATGTGCATGTGGCTGAAAAAGAGCTCTTTGTAATCGATATCGGCGGCGGCAGTACCGAACTTATTTTAGGGGAATCCGCGGGCATTAAGCGCGCTTTTAGTAAGGAAGTGGGCTGCGTGAATATCGCAAAACTTTTCTTTAAAAAGGGAACGTTTACTCAAAAGCAGATGGACCGAGCACTCCTTCATATCGAGCGAGAACTTCATGATTTGACCTATCTTATGCGCTATCAAGATGCCTACTTTGTCGGCGCGTCGGGGACAATCAAAACCATCTTAGAGTTGAGTGAGTATTTAGGCTTTCAAGAGGAATTTATCACGCTTGAAGCGATTGAGCGCTTAACGCAAAAGCTCCTTACCTTAAAGCATGAAGATAAAATTGCGCGCTTTTTTGATCTCTCGCCTGAGCGAGCATCGGTGATGGGCGCGGGGCTTTTAATTCTCTATACGCTCTTTAATGTGCTGTCGATTAAAAAGATGGCGATCACAAGTGCCGCGCTCCGTGAAGGGATGCTCTTTGATCTCCTTGGCCGGGTACAAAAACAGGATCGCCGTGATAAAACCATCGCAAGTTTAGTGGCACGATTTGGCGCCGATGAAGCGCAAGCGATTCGAGTGCGAGATACCAGCATGATGATTGCCAAGGTGATCGATTCGCCGCTTTTAGACGAAACCGCGCTCCGCTTTTTAGGCTGGGCATCGCTCTGTCATGAGATTGGGCTTGCGGTATCGCACCATCGCCATTTTAAACATTCAGCGTATCTCATTGAACATGCGGATCTCGATGGATTTAGCCATCAGGATCAGAAAATTCTCGCCACCATTATCTATAATCATCAGCGTAAATTTGAGTTTGAGGATTTTGAATCGCTCCCCCAATTTGCGCCGATTGTCACCATGATTTTACGCATGGCCGTGCTCTTTAATCGCGGGCGCTATACCCGTAATGTGCCCGATTTTAATATGCGAATCGGGAAGCGTAATGTGAAACTCTATTTCCAAGAAGGCTGGCTGAAAGCCCATCCGTTGGTGCTGGAAGATCTTAAATATGAAGAGAAGCAACTCAAAAAAGCCGATATCAAATTGGCGTGGAATCTATAATCGACTGATAATCTGACGATTAAATCGCAACATCGCACACCGCTTCTCTATCGGTCTTTTATAAAATTGAATTTATGCTTCAAGCGTTTGCGAGATAATAAAATCCGGTGTAATGAGGGATTCTTCAATGCGGGGCCTTGGGTCGTGATCCCGTAGGAATCCCCAATCGGCTTTCAGTGCCGTTTTCATTCCCACCATATTGCCGCCTAAAATATCGGTATGAAGCGTATCGCCTACCATCAATACACGGCTCGGATCGATGGTTTTTCCAAGGGTTTTCGCCATCTTTTTAAGGCTCACCTCATAAGCATTTTTAAAGGGTTTTCCACAATAGGTAATCGAGAGATCCGGGAAGGCTTTTAAAAGATCGATCGCATAAAACCCAGGTTCTACCGAGAACGAATTTTCCATCGGCGCGCTAATATCGGGGTTGCCAATCATTAGCGGGCGCAATTTTTTCGCCATCGCATCATGCAGTTTTAATTGCTGATCAAGATCCCAGGTCATCGCCCCTAAAAAGAGAAATCCATCCACGCTATCGATATTGTCATCGGTCAAATAGACGCAGTTGGCCGGAATGGTCTCAATTTTTGCATTGAGTACCGAAATCACACCCCACGTTCCACCATTTTTAGTGACCTCATGCTCGGTGATCGTCGCTTCCACCGCATCGCGCGATGAGATAATGTGGCTCGCCGCAAGATCATAGCCCAATTTCGGATAGCCTTCCGCGCGAATATAAGAAGGATGAGAAGCGCCATTTGTGAGCACAAACGCCTCTTTCCCAAGCGCTTGAAGCGTCGCAATGGTTTCGGGCATATGGGGCACCGCCGTCGCACCGACATTTAACACCCCAAATCCATCGAGCAATAAAATATCGTACTCATCTTGAATGCTGAGGAGCGAGTCGGTAATTTTAGGCGTTTTTTGCGGGATCGTCTCGCCGGGGTAGAGGCGATGCGGATGATAATAAGTATGATAGAGATTCCAAACGTCTTTAAACTGTAACACGATAAATTCCTACAGGTTGAGATGATGCCGGGCGTACCCGCTGAATGTGATTGATAGAGGAAGTATAGAAGATTTTAACCGGTATTTCTAATTACGCCCTCAACGCGGCAATAACGCCTCGCAATTTTTAAATGCTCCGGTTTGGGTGATGGTGCTGACTTTTCCCTTTACAAAATCAAATTGAATCTCGCAAAAGCTCACCACTTCGCGTTTAATCCGGGGAGGGGAGACCATTGTGGGAGTGCCATAATAACGTCCGCCGTAGTAAAAATCGTCATCATAAAAACCGCCGTAATAGCTGTAACGGGCGGGAATATGGATTTCGCGGATGGTTTCATCGCGGTAAACATATCGGTCGCTGTAAGCAGTAGGATAATTGGAAGAGGGCGTGCCAAAGGCGCTACGAATCGTGCTTTCTGAGGCGTTTAGATAGGGTTGTAACGGTTTGATTAATTGAGGAGAGGCGATCGAGAGTTGAGGGTGACTCATCGCTTGATTTGAGCGCTCGCGCGCTGCTTGATTCTCTTCAATGGATTGGCGCTCGTCTTCGGGAAGTGAGCCACTTTTCGGAGGCGGTAGCTGCGCACAGCTACTGATGATAAGGCCGATTAACAGGGAGAGAATGAGCTGTTTTGGCATCGTGCGGATCATCATGCCTCCTAAAAAGTGACGCGTTGAAACGGTTATTCCGCTACATCAGCAACGGCGCCGGTACGAATCGCTGCGAGCTCTTTATCGATAAAGTAGTTTGCATTCGCTTCGCCGCGGAGCATCTCAAATTTATCTAAAATCGTGCGGAAAAGATCTTCTTCTTCGCGCTGTTCAACGATATACCACTGCATAAATTCAAAGGTTGAATAGTCGTGGGTGGTGATCGCTTCGTGAGTAATTTTATTGATTTTTTCGGTGATGTTGAGCTCTTGTGCGTACGCTTGTTTGAAGATCGCCTCGAGGTCATCAAAGTTTGGATTGATGGTGGGCATATCACCTAAAATCGGCATGTGGCCGGTTAATAGCACATAATCGAAGATTTTTTGCATGTGATCACGCTCTTCGTTTGCTTGCGCCATTAAAAAGCTCGCCGCCCCGTGAAATCCGTTGAAATTTGCCCAAGCGGACATCTGCTGATAGACGTGTGCAGAGCAGAGCTCATGGTTGATCTGTTCATTTAAAAGTTTGGCCATTGATTCAGTAATCATAAAATATCCTCATGGTTGATGCCGGCGTGCGGCGGGGATGATTGAATTTAAAATCGTTTCCAAGGATTAATTATAGCACTGCCACTTAGAAGGCGTAGCGAAAGCAATGATTGAATTGCCAAATGATGCGGATTAAGACGGAAAATCGGGCCATCTTTTTTCCGTTTGGGAAGAGGTGTTTTTCAGCATTCTAGACTATACTATGCGCTATTATCTTGATTTGAGGTGTGTGTGAAGCATCGACGTTTACAGCTGTTGTTTGCAAGTTATGTGATTCCGACGGTGGGTGCCATGCTAATTAGCGGCGCGTATCAGCTGATCGACGGATTTTTTATCGGGAATTTTATTGGAGCTGCGGGGCTTGCGGGTGCCAATATTGGTTGGTCATATATCACGCTACTTTTGGGTTTTGGGCTATTGGTCGGCGTTGGAACGGGGAGTCTCTATTCGATCGCCAAAGGCGCCGATGAGCATGAGCGCGCGCTCCGGATTTTAGGGCAGACGCTGGTATTGATCATGATTCCGGGGGGGGTACTGGGGTTCTTTTTATATCAATCGGCCCCGTTTTTAGTCTCCATTTTGGGCGACCCATCACACGCGGCTTCCGCGGAATTTTTAGAAGCCTCGCGCCTTGCGATCGATTTTGTGCGCGTCTTTGCGGTTAGCGCTCCCTTTGTGATCGGCAGTCTTGCGCTCCCATTTTTAGTACGCAATGTGGGCAGCCCCTATCGGGCAACGCTCTATATGGCGATCGGCGTGTCGCTCAATATTATCTCCTCGTATCTCTTAATTGTGGTACTCGAATGGTCGGTCTTTGGGGCGGCACTTGCAAGCGTCATTGGAGAAACCTGCGCGATGCTCTTGGGCTTTCGCTTTGTGTTCTTTAAAAGTGGCGAGCCGATACAATGGCGTCATGTTAAGCCCGATTTAAAACTGATTGGTGAGATTTTATTAAACGGCGGTTCGGCCTTTTTCATGTATATCTACGTCGGCTCTATTATGGCGCTCCATCGCAAGATGCTGGTGAAATATGGCGGAACGCTCGCGGTGTCGGCCTATACGATTACCGGCTACATTATTACGGTCTACTATTTTGGGATCGAGGGCGTTGCCAATGGGATTCAGCCGGTGATTAGTAAGCTCTACGGCGGTGAAAAACATCGTTCCGCGCGGGCAATTATCCGCATGATGGTCTTTGTGGGCATGCTTTACGGCATCACACTCACCTTAGTGTTACAGCTGTTCCCCGGGTTTTTCACGCTCTGGTTTACCAGCGACCCGGCACTAACGGAAGTAGCCGTTCACGCCATTCGCTTTAATCTCTTTGTGCTCTTTTTGGAAGGGGTCTTTGTGCTTGTGACCGTCTTTTTCCAAGCGATCGGCGAGGGAGCAAAAGCGCTTGTGATCTCAATCGGGAATCTCTTCATCCAAGTGCCCTTTCTCTTTATTTTGCCGCGTTTTTTAGATTTAGACGGGGTGTGGCTCACCATGCCGATCGCCTCCATCGTGCTCGCGATTCCCGTCACTTATTGGGCGTGGCGACGCTATCAAAAAATTGGTTAACGATGATATAAAATCTATCAAGGCTCAATTTTTAGCGCACGATTCCTCACGTTTTCAGGCAGAATAATCAATCAAATCCCACCTTAAAAGTGATAGGATAGGGAAGTTGAATCTCATTGATTATAAAGAGGAAGCGTGTGAATTATTTTGAAGCAAAGCGGAAACTCAATCGCGAAACATTTTGGCTCTATGTGGTCTTTAGCCTCAATATTCTGTTTTCGATGAGCATTGCATTTGGGGCAGCGTATTGGGTGGAGGCGCGCTATTTTGAGGTACCAACGCTCTACAGTGATGGTTCGTATCGCTTCTATTCCGAGGTGGGATTGTGGGCGGCAGCGTTAACGCTCGTGGTGATTATGTTTAATTATGGGCGCGCCTATTTTTCAAATGGTGATGGTTCGCTCCTGCCGCTTTCAATGCAGGCGGTGGATGTGTCGGGCAATTACGATGAGGCCGATTACCGCAAGCTCAATCAAGTGGTCGATGAGATGGCGATTGCCACGGCGCTTCCCGTTCCGAAACTCTATGTATTGCCGAGCGGGGCGCTCAATGCCTTTGCGACGGGGACAAATTATCACAATTCTGCGGTGACCGTGACGACCAAAGCGCTTGAACTGCCTCGCGATGAACTGAGTGCGCTCATTGCTCATGAAGTGGAACATATTAAGAGTCTTGATATGCGGTTTAATCTCCATATGGCGGCGATTTTAGCGGGCTTTATGGCGATTACCAGCATCGGATTTCATGTGATTGACGGGGTGCTTCGAGCTCGCCCGCGTTCGGGTAATAAAAACCAAGGACAAGCGCTAATTGCCGGCATTGCGATCGGGGTCGGGCTCATTATTCTCGGCGCGTTTCACTATTGGATTGGTAAATTGCTTCAATCGCGCATCTCAATTCGGCGGGAATATCACGCGGATCTTAACGCAGTGATTGCCATGCGCCAAGCGATTCCGATGGTCTCCCTCTTAAGACGGCTCAATAAAGAAGATCCTCTGGATTCAGCCATTGAAGGTGCAGATGCGGAGTACGCTCACTTTTTCTTCTCCAATCCGCTCACGGCAAAAGCGTTTTCCTTTCCGACCCATCCTCCGCTTGAAGAGCGCATTAAGCGGGTCAATAGTTATGTGACGGAGGCGGAAATTTTGGCAGAACGCTCCAGGAAGTCGCAGAAAAATCGCAGGGATAGCGCCAATGAGTCTATGAATGAAACTACCCATGACACTAATCATGAAAAAGCTACTGCAGAGCCGGCGAAAACCGCCCATAAAACCACACCAAGTGGCACCGACTTTTTAGGAAAAGTGGTGGGTACGGCAATCATTCACGATGCGATTCAAGAGTCAGTCAAAGAATCGGTCAATAAGGGGGAATCGCCACTTAAGCCAAATACTCGAACGTGGCGTGATACGGCGCTTAATCAGCCCACCCTTGAAGAGTTGATGATGTTAATCCCTTCCGAGTTTTTAAAGGTGATGTCCCATAAAACTGGTTACATTTTGTTTGCTCTCCTACTTGTAAGTGATGATCCAACCGTGCGCGAGCAGCAGTACAGCCGATTGCGGGAAGCGGAGGTGAAGTATCTCGATTATCTCTATAAAATTTATGCCGAGCGCGAGATCGAATATGGTTATCTGCTCATTGAGATGCTCTATTCGTCGCTCCGGGATCTGGATGAAGCGGGGTCTGAAACATTGCAACGCTATTTTTCGTCACTCACTCGTGATCTTTCTGCGCTAACCTTTCAGCAATGGGGTATGTTTTATGCGATTGATGGCTATCTTGATCGGTTATTGGAATATGAAGAAGAGACGCTCGCGCGCCCCGTTCGAACTCGTAAAAAAGAGCGGGTCACCGAGCTTGAAAAGCGCGATGCTTATCTCTTAATTGCCGCCTTTTTAACCGAAGCGGGGGAGTATGACGATGATGAGAAGGGAATAGCCTTTAATGCGATATTGCAAGCGATTGCGCCCGGCGAGTCGCGCTATTTCCCGGTAATAAATAAAGCCTTTTGGGAGGATAATTTGCCCTATGCGTTTACCGTGTTAAATCGGCTTCCGGAAGCGGAGGCCAATCGAGTGCTTGAGGCGCTGTTAACGGCGGTGGGGATGGATGATTATCTCACCTTAAAAGAGTATCAAGCGATGCGCCTTGTTGCGCTCCATTTAGGGGAGTTATTACCGCTCTCATTCCACGATTGGTTTAATGGAAAATGGCAATCCGAGGAGTAGGGAGAGGGTGCTCAAAATGACTAAAGTTTAATCACTATATAGAAATATATAATGATGAATGCTAGAGTAAATTCATTCGAAGGCGTACCCTTTTTTGTTCTCGTTTTGATGTGAAATAAGATAAGAGCGCCAAAAACAGGGAGTAAAAAATGCTATCAAAAACATCTGTAGTACGAATGTAGTTGATAGACGATTTAAATCATGTTTTGGTGGATTAACGGTTAGAATTAAGGAAGGGTTTTAACAGGATGCGTATAATTGTAGCGTGCTTGTAGCCTTTGATTTTGTTCCATACATCTCAAAAGAGAAAAGGAAACCAATATGAAAAAATTAGCTGACTTAAACGAAAACCTCCGTCCTGCGTCAAACTATCAACTCCTCATTAATGGTGAGTGGCGTGACGGGGCATCGAAACAGACGTATGAAGCAACGAACCCCGCAACAAACGAAACCTTAGCAACCATCGCGGTAGCCGATAAGGAAGATGTGGATGCAGCGGTGACCGCGGCTTGGGATGCGTTTGATGCGTGGAGCCAAGTATCGCCTCAAGAGCGTTCAGCATTACTGCTTGAAGTAGCCGATCGTATTGAAGCGGAAGCGGAGCGTTTTGCGACGTTAGAAACCCTTGAAAATGGTAAGCCGATTCGTGAAACGAGCAATATTGATATTCCTTTAGCGATCGATCATTTCCGCTATTTTGCAGGTGTGATTCGTGGCCATAGCGACGAAGCCAATTTAATTGATAAAAACAGCTTAAGCATCGTATTAAGCGAGCCGATCGGTGTGGTTGGGCAGATTATTCCATGGAACTTCCCCTTCTTAATGGGCGCGTGGAAAATTGCTCCGGCACTTGCGGCAGGTAACTGTATTGTTATTAAACCCTCAAGCGATACCTCAATCTCTCTTTTAGAGATGGGCCGTATCTTAAATGAAGTCTTACCAAAAGGCGTGGTGAGCGTCTTAACCGGTCGCGGATCGACTACCGGGGATTATATCTTAAAACATGAAGGATTTAGTAAATTAGCCTTCACCGGTTCAACGGAAGTCGGTTACACCGTCGCTCGTGCGGCGGCGGATAAATTGATCCCTGCAACCCTAGAGCTTGGCGGTAAATCAGCGAATATCGTCTTTGATGATGCGCAACTTGATAAAGCGATCGATGGCGCGCTGATGGGAATCCTCTTTAACCAAGGGCAGGTCTGCTGTGCGGGCTCACGTCTCTTTGTTCAAAAAGGCATTTACGATCAATTCATCACGAAATTAAAAGAGAAGTTCGATGGCGTAAAAGTGGGCGATCCGCTTGATCCAACTACGCAAATGGGTACGCAAGTGAGCGTTAAACAGATGAACCAAATTCTCGATTATGTGAAAGTTGCTACCGACGAAGGCGCACGCGTTTTAGCGGGCGGTGAGCGTTACGGTGAGAACGGTGCATTTGTGAAACCCACGCTAATTGTTGACGTTAAACCCGGCATGCGCATCGAGCAAGAAGAGGTGTTTGGCCCTGTGGTGGCGGTAGTCGTATTTGAGACTGAAGAAGAAGTGGTCAAATACGCAAACAACTCTGAATATGGTTTAGGAGGAGCGGTATGGACACGCGACATTAACCGCGCACTACGCGTCGCACGTGGCGTTCGTACCGGACGCATGTGGGTGAACACCTATAACGAACTCCCAGCGCACGCACCATTTGGTGGGTACAAAAAATCGGGAATCGGCCGTGAAACGCACAAAATGATTTTAGATGCATATACTCAAAAGAAAAACATCTATATCAGCATGAACGAGGAATTAACTGGCTTCTACTAAGAATGCGGTCACCTTGTAAAGTCAAAATAAGAACCGACTTTTTACAATAAAAAACGAAGAGCCATCCCAACGGGTGGCTCTTTTTTTGTGGCATCAATTAATGGTTAACATTGATGGTGAAAACTGATCGTTAAAAACGCGCTTCCAGTGAGATGGAGAAATTGCGTTTCGGCGCTGAAAAACGATTGAGTCCACGGCCTTCTCGGTCAATGCGATTGGTGGTGCCGTAGGTGGGCAGATCGCGGAGACTATCCCAGGTGCTGTAATCTTTATTAAATAGATTAAAAATGCCGATATTGAGGGTAATATCTTTATCAAGTTGAATCTGACTAGTGAGATCGACCACAAAGTAAGAGCCACTTAAATAGGGCCACTCTTGTTCCTCTTGCCCGCGCCAAGAATAGAGCGTTTCTTTGGTATCTTTCCCTTTTTTTGCGGCACTATAGCGTCCGGTGAGCCTCATATTCCAACGATCTGAGGGCGCTTGATATTCAATATTCATCAGCGCACTCCAAGGTTGAATCGATTTTAACGGATCGCCATCTTGATTTTTCCCGCGGCTATATTGCGCTTTAAGGCCAAAGGTCCAATCGTCGGACAATCCAAGGACTGAGCCATTGATTGATCCGCCAATTTCCACACCGGAAATGCTTGCTTTGGCGACGTTAACAAATTGGATCTGGTTTACAAAGAGATATTCGCCACCACCCCACCATGGATTATTGGGATCATACCAAGGGTTTTTCGCCCGCCCCTCGGTGACGCGTTCATCAATAAAGTTATGATAGCGACTGTGAAAGATGCCGATGCCAAATTGGCTAGATTCATTTTGGAATTGATAGGCAATTTCATGATTCAGCGCGGTTTCTGGTTTGAGGTGCGTGTTGGGCATAAAGTGATTGGCGCCGCCTTTCCCAAATTCAAAAAACATCTCTTCAACGCGGGGCGCTCTAAAACCAGTGCTAAGGGTGTAACTGAGTTGATGTTCGGGGGTGAAATGATAGGCAAGTCCCGCTTGCCAGGAGAGATTGGAAAAGCGTTTTTTACTGCCATCAAAACTCACCGGAAATTTATTGCTCCCATCCATCTTAGGCGTATATTGATAATGATCGTAGCGAAGCCCGAGTGTCGCAGTTAGCTGATCGGATAAATTGAAACGATCTTGCAGCGAAATCGCGCTAATATCGGAGGTAACCGGAGTCATGATGCTATAGGTCGATGGGTGTGCGGTGCCGCTCAGATAGAGAATGTCGTGATTATAGTTTGAGAGTTTTGCGCGCCTGTGTTCAATTTTTCCTTGCAGGTGATGTTCTGTATCAAATAACGTGATCGGTTTAGCAAAGAGCTGGGCTTGAAACATCGTCTGTTGTTGCTCAAATTCACGGAAATAGTGCTGATCCATAATGCTATGATCATCTTTTTTTACATTATAGGTATCCGATTGCATCTTGATGGTTTGCTTGGCAAGTACAGCATTAAAGGTATCGATCAGCGTTGAATCATTGCCAAAGTAATCATACTCCAAACCATAGCGTTTATAGGGTGCAGTATCGGCAGCAAAGCGGTGAGTGCCCCAACTATCAAAGCTTTTCTCCTCGGTCTCTTGGGTCTGTTTTCGATCTTCATAAAACGCGGTTATGCGATGGTTTTCTCCGAAATTATATCCGAATTTGGAGAGCCAAGCGGTGGATCGATTTGAGACAGGATCGGGCTTTCCGCGCGCGGAGCCATAAATATCCTCCCCTTTGCCATTATTCATCATTTCATGGCCACGGCGTTTGGTCATCTGGGCGAATCCAAAGAGGCCATTTACCTCAAATCCCGAGCCGATCACTTGTCGCCATTCATCATTTTTAGAGGCGTAGCCGGATTTTAAATAGAGCCCAAAACGCTCCCCCGGACGAACAAAATCCTCAATATTTTTCGTCTTAAAATGCACCGAACCACCAATTGCGCCGCTCCCATCGCTGACAGAATTGGCCCCCTTATTAACGCCCACTTGGCTAATATTTTCATACTCGGTGTTATTAATGCTGCCATTAAAGTAGCCATATCCCTTGTAGATTGAGGGCATAAACGTTTCGGCTTGCGGGAGACCATCTACGATCACGGCCACTCGATCTTTATCGACCCCACGGATCGCAAAACCATTACTGCCTGAGCGTCCACTTTCGCTAATGCCGATGCCGACCTCGTTGCGAAATAGATCGCGTTCATCTTGCACAAGATTTTTACGAAGATCCGTCGCGCTCTGTTTCACCTCAAAAAGAGGCGGGGCATCTTCGGTCGCGATCACCACAACCGGCCGGAGTTCAATCGGCTCATCGGCCTCATTTTTATTGGGTTCTGCCATGGATAACGTAGGAATCATTAAGGTCGATAGCGTCGAAATGACCATCATCTTTTTAATCGTATAGGGCTTATTCATGAATTTATCTCATATGTAAATGTAAATTGTTCGCATTTGGGAATATATCAGAACAACTTACAGTTCACAATAAAATTAAATGTTTCTTTACGGATTGATCCGAGCCCATTCATGAAGAGCGAGAAAAGGGAGGGCGTAAGAATGATGATGGGAAGAGTCGTGATGGAGGAAGAAAAGAGGAGGAGATGAATGATTTGATACAATTGATTGATTATTGATCAATGCTCAAAGAGCCGATAGTTAGCGGGAGGAGGACAATACCCAAGCGCTATCCCAAACGTTATCCACAGCTTTTGGGGAAAGTCGGGGATAACTAAAAGAGTGAGGTTTGTTCGCCGAGAGTCAGCCCTTCAAGTTCGAGCAGTTTTCGCTTCATCGGAAGCCCGTAAGCGTAGCCGGTGAGCGTCCCATCTGAGCCAATCACGCGGTGGCAGGCGCAGAGAATTGGCAGCGGATTATTATGATTGGCAAGCCCCACCGCGCGATAGGCTTTTGGATGACCAATCGCCTCGGCAATCGTTTTATAGGTGACAAGGGTGCCGTACGGAATGTCGGCTAAATAACGCCAAACGGCTTGCATAAAGGGTGTTCCACGGGAGAGATCTAACGGAAGGGAAAAGGTTTTTCGAATGCCATTAAAATATTCAGCAAGCTCCCTTTCAGCACGATCGAGAAGCGCAATTTCTTCCGCTGTTTGGGGGATTTCAGAGGTACCGATCGGTGCTATTAATTGATCTGGAGAATCGAGCTCAAATTCAATGGCTGCAATACCCGTAGGTGTTGCAGTAATGGTCATCATACCGAAGGGAGAATGAGAAATGCGCGTTGCCATAAACGATCCTTTTGATCAATTATAAGTCAATTATCGCTCATAATGACAGAAAATGGGCGATAAAGATATGATAATTAGACAATCTTAAAGTATAGAAATGATATGGAAAAATTAATATTAGCAGTTGCATCTGTGATTTTGATAGCGGGAGTAGGGTTCATTTTTTGGGTATCCCAAGATCATAGTGGTTTGGAGATTTTTCGAGTAATCATTCAGTGGTTAGGGCTATGTTTTGGAGGACTCGCGCTGAGCATCGGGTGGTTAAATTATTCTCGTAAATTAGGATCTGACTTTTCAGCCCATTACGTTTTACAGGAATACACAGACTCGACGAAAAAAGATGTTGCACTGGTGTGGATAACCAATCATAAGGATAAAACGGAGGTCATTTATCAGGTTTATTTAAAGGTAAAAGACAAATATATTTTATTAATTGACTTAAAAGATAATCCCTTATTAGTGAGCGCCTATAGTACGGAAAAGCTAGAGATATTGGATGCTCAGAGTATGGAGGTTGCGACCTATCAAGACGCTCAGTCGGGAAGCAGAAGTTTGGGCGATGAATATGAAATGGATGGCTCGCACGATATCTATCTCAATAATGCTGCGCCGCATTTAATACCCACTAAAAAAATCAAGAATATATCGGGGTTAGATATTAATAAAGTGATTCAAATTAGACGATATCCTACTGACCAATCCGATCGATTGGACGCTATCATGGACGCTGAATTAGCGGAGTTTGATAGATCAACGAATAGTGATAATCGAGTTAAGGTTACGCAAAATAATCTTGATCAAGGTGTTTTTGATTTAGAAGATCATTTGAAGAAATTGAATTCAAGAGACCAAAAGTAGGGCAAAAAGAGATTAATCAGAGCGAATCACCAACAATTTAACGATCTTTTCGGGGGAAAGATTGACGGGCTCGATAATTCAGGCTAATAATAAAAAAGACAGCCCTCAAATTCGGGAAAACAGAGGGTTTTACTTACCAATAACATAGTATATCTAAAGGTTAACCGTGCTTGATTGGACATACATCGAAGGTGTGCTGCCAACGCTGACCAGTGCATTTTTTTTGACGCTTAAAATATCTGCGATCGGGATTGTGATTGCGCTGTTTCTTGGCGCTATCTGTAGCATGATTCTCTATCGGCGCGTGCCGGTTTTTTCGGCACTAGTGAACGGGTATGTGGCCTTTTTTAGAAATACGCCGCTCCTGCTTCATCTCTTTTTTCTCTATTATGGATTGCCACGGATATCGCCGATTTTACTCAGTTTTGAGACTACCGCGCTGATCGGTTTATCCCTACTTGGTGGCGCGTTTATGACGGAGAGTTTTAAAAGCGGTTTGAGCGCGGTGCATCCCTCGCAAATTGATGCGGCAAAAGCGATCGGTTTATCGAAATGGCAACAGATGCGCTATGTGATTTTCCCGCAGGCGCTCTCCTATTCGGTGCCAACGCTCGGTGCCAATGCGATTTTTCTCTTTAAAGAGACCTCGATTTTTACCGCCATTGCCGGCACAGATATTACTACAGTAGCGATCGGATATATTAATATGGATTATAAAACCTACGAGATGCTCTTTATGTTGGTAATGGCCTATCTTATCGTGATTTTGCCATTTATTTTCCTACTGAATTTTTTAGAAAAGCGGGTGCGTTATGCTGAATTCGGGAATTGAATTATTGACCGATCCGCTCATTTTAAAACGGTTACTCGGCGGATTTTATTTCACCTTAAAAGTCTCGCTCATCTCCATTTTGTTAAGCGGAATTTTGGGGACGCTATTTGGGGTGATTCGGTTAAGTAATAATGTAGTGATTCGCGCCGTTTTTAGACTCTATCTTGAAATCGTACGAATTTTGCCGACGCTTGTTCTCTTATTTGTGCTCTATTTTACCCTGCCGAGGCTCCTTGATATCAATATCAAAGGAGAATGGGTTGGGGTGATGGCCTTTGTGTTTTGGGGTGCGGCAGAGATGAGCGATATTGTGCGAAGTGCGATTATTTCGCTCCCGAAACATCAAACTGAATCGGCGCTTGCCATCGGGCTCAATCGGTTTCAGCTCTATCGTTATGTGCTGTTACCGCAGGCCTTTAAACAGATTATGCCGCCGAGTTTAAATCTGGCGGCGCGCATTATTATGACCTCATCGCTGTTAGTGTTAATTGGCGTTCGCGAGGTGATTAAAGTGGGCAAAGAGATCATCGAAGTGACCGCTTTTACCGATCCTGCCGCCCCTTTTTGGATCTATGGCGCAATCATGATTCTGTTTTTTGCGCTCTGCTATCCGCTTGCCAAAATTTCACACTATTTAAGCCATCGTAAAGGATAAAAGATGACGGACGACGTTATAAAAAGCCCTGCAAACGCCTCACCAGAAGAGCTCTTAACCGTGAGGAATCTCCATAAATATTTTGGGGAGCGTGAGGTATTAAAAGGCATCGATTTAACCGTATGTCGCGGTGAAGTGGTGGTGATTTTGGGCCCATCAGGCTGTGGAAAGTCGACGCTTTTACGCTGTCTAAATGGTCTAGAGACGATCGAAAGTGGCAGTATTATCTTTAAAGAAAATGAGCTCATCGCGAAAAACGTAAAGTGGGAAGCGGTGCGCGAGTCGATCGGGATGGTCTTTCAAAGTTACGATCTTTTTCCCAATATGAGCGTGATTGAAAATATTTTGCTCGGCCCGTTAAAAGTACAAAAAAGAGCGCGTGTTGAGGTGGAAGCGGAAGCCGATGCGCTGTTAAAGCGGGTGGGGCTCTTTGATCGAAAACATGCCTATCCGCGAGAGCTTTCTGGTGGGCAAAAACAGCGAATTGCCATTGTGCGCGCGCTTACTATGAAACCTGAAATTATGCTATTTGATGAGGTGACCGCGTCGCTTGACCCTGAGATGGTGCGGGAAGTACTCGATGTGATTCAGGAGCTTGCGCGCGAGGGCATGACCATGATTTTGGTGACCCATGAGATGAGTTTTGCGGAGCGGGTCGCCGATCGAATTATTTTTATGGATGGGGGAAAAATTGTTGAAGAGAGTTCGCCACAACAATTTTTCAAAGGGCCAACGGCAGAGCGGGCCCAACAATTTCTCTCTGTCTTTGACTATTAAACTATTTTTAAGGAGTTATCTATGGCACAGTTATTTAAGCGCCTCTCTTTTGCCCTATTAATCCCATTGGCAGCGATTCTTGCAAGCTGTGGCGATGATGCGGCAGAGACGAAAACGAGCAGTACACCGAGTAACGAAAAAACCGCGATTGAAGTGATTAAAGAGCGCGGCACATTGCGGGTTGCGGTCTTTAGTGACAAACCGCCATTTGGCTATATCGATCGCGCGGGCACGCCGCAAGGGTATGATATTGAGCTCGCAAAACGCATGGCAAAAGACCTGTTAGGAGATGAGAGCAAGGTTGAATTTGTTCCCACCGAAGCGCAGCACCGCGTCGATGTTTTACGTTCCAATAAGGTGGATATTACGCTCGCAAACTTCACCGTAACGCCTGAGCGCGCCTCGCAAGTGGATTTTGCAGCGCCTTATATGAAAACGGCGATCGGCGTTGTCTCCCCGAAAGCGGCTCCGATTGTGACGGTGTCCGATCTTGACGGAAAGCAGCTGATTGTCAATAAAGGCACCACTTCCGAGAGCTATTTCGCCAAAAATCATGCAAACATTCCGCAACTTAAATATGACCATAATACCGAAGCGTTTGCGGCGCTGAAAGATGGTCGCGGTGCGGGGCTTGCTCATGACAATACGCTCTTATACGCATGGACGAAGGAAAATCCTGAGTTTGAAGTGGCGCTCAATCAAGTGGGCGATGTTGATTACATCGCGCCGGCAGTGAAAAAGGGCAATACCGAACTTTTAGAGTGGATTAATCAAGAGATTGAAACGCTCCAAAATGAGGAGTTTTTCCATCAAGCGTATGACAAAGCGGTGAGCCCATTTTATGGTGAAGGCGTGGATCCGGATAATATCGTGATCGATGCGAGTAATCGTTAATTAAACGTTAAATCATTACTTTAAAGTAAGCCCGAAGAGATATGGTCTTCGGGCTTTTTTATAGTTTGAAAATCAAGAGTGCCATGAGTGAGAGCGGAATTAATACGAGGCTAAGGGAGCCTGTCATGCCGGCAAGGATGAGCCCAAGACCAATCAATGCATAATAAAACAGCCCTAAAATAGCTCCCGCCGATCCGAGCGCATGTTGATAATCTTTTAGCGCAATGGTGAGGAGATTGGGGATCGCAATGCTGTAGGCAATCATAATGCCCATCATCGGTAGGACAAAAATTGACTTCGATTCTAACCCTTTCACTAAGAGGCTGCTCAGCAGACTTAGCCCAATGGCGAGCAATATTAAGCGGTCGCCATTGATGGAGCGTTTGATCAAATATTGATTGCTATACGCCCCGATAAAGGTGCCGACTCCGAGGAAAATCCCGCTAAAACCATAGAGTGATCGAGGAAGATCTAAGCGCTCAAACATAAAGGGCGCGAGTTGATAATAGCTAAAGAGCATAATATTAAAGCTAGCAATTAAAAGCGTACATTTCCAAATGTGCCGTGATCGAATCATTGAACCCAAAAGGGGCATGATTTTCGGCATAGAGGGCGGTTGCACCTTTGTTTCAGGGAGAGAAAACATGCACCAGCAAAGCAGGATAACGCCGATCAGACTGAGGAGGGAAAAGATCGCGTCTACACCACCGAGTGAGCTCATGAAAGCCCCTAGAATTAGGCCGATCATCGGGCTTAAGGCAAGCGCAATCCCAATGACTGAAAAGAGCTTTCGTAGGGCATCGCCACTCAATTGATCGCGAATCATCGTCTGTGTGCCGATCGAGCCAATTGCGGCAGAAAAGGCCATCGCAATTCTTGCAAGAAGTAGCATGGAAAACGAAGGCGCCAACAGTGCGATTAGCGTTGCGAGTGTATAGAGTAACAGGGCGAGCAATACCGAGAGACGGCGGCCGATGAGATCGCATAAAATTCCCCACACCATGACCCCTAGGGCAAAGGCGAGAAAATAGCATGAGAGCGTTTGCGTTGCGACGATTTGTGAGACGTTAAAACGTTCAGCAATGAGCGGCAATGCGGGGCTATAGATGGTTTCAACAATCTGTGGAAACATCACGAGCGCAATGAGAAGAACCGGTGAAAGTGTTCTGCGGCTGATGGATTTGAGGGTGATGGAAGGGATCATAATGCCTCCTAAAATCGTAAAGGCCTTATTGTAATGAGATTATAGATTGCGTAATATCTATATTTAGACAATATATATGTAAAATCGGACAGATATTAAAATGGCGTGGATTGAGGCAGATGTTGAATTTAATGCGGATCGAATTGAACGCCCGATTGTTGGGATCGCCTCGAAATTGTTGCGACACGATTCGGGGGTGCATTGCCATGCAAAAGGGCAACTGCTTTTTTCTGAAAAAGGCGCGATGACCATTATGCTGGGGGATTTACTCTCCGTTCTTCCGCCGCAACGGTTGGCGTGGATTCCGCCTCATTTACCGCACCGGGTGCAATTGACGGAAGTGGTGAATTATCGCTCGATCTATGTAGATCATGAGGCTTTTCCGGCATTGCCCAACACGCATCTTATCTGGAATGTTTCGCCGCTGTTGAGGGAGATTTTAGAGGTGATCGCTGCATCGCCTTGGGAGACCGATTGGACGCGCGCCCCTGCAAAGAACTGGCTTTCAGTGTTGTGGGATGAGCTCGATTATGGTCGTGTAGAGAATATGTATCTGCCACTGCCGACGGATTATCGCTTACAACGGATCGATTTTAATGCGCTTCCTCCACCGCTTCACGAGCTTACGCAAACGATTGGGGCTAGCGATAAAACCATTACCCGAGTTTTTCAAAAAGAGACGGGATTAGGC
>JAAZCI010000036.1 GCA_012513365.1 Lysobacteraceae bacterium | reverse complement strand
GGGGGCGTCGATATTCCAGATGGATTTTCACTGTTAAAACGCCGCTCTGAAACCGAAAAACTAACGAGCACACCGCTCAATGACGCGAGCGACTCGAACGCCTATGAGAACCACAATAAGCAACAAAATGAGCCAACGCTTGCGCCACCTCCTAAAGCCAAATCTCGCACCTATTCGACCCAGCTCGGGCACTCATCAACAACGATCTATCGCCCGCAACTAGAAACGTTGGGTGAATATGAAAACGCGACCATTTTGCGCCCGCGCCGTGTGATTCCGATTAAAGAGCAGAGCCTCAATCAACACAAACCCGTCAGTGAAACTGTTGAGCGCCTAGTCAATAGTCTCTCCACCGCCATGGGAACGCCGTTTGATAAAACCCTCGGCGCACTTATTCGCCTCAATCCCAACGCCTTTAAAGAGAGCGATGCCGGCGTAATTGAACAGATCAACCCCGAGCAATCCTTAAAAATCCCTTCAAAAGAGCTGATCTTAGAGTATTTTCATGAAGAATAGATCGCTTCGTTGGTTACAAGGGCTCTTGCGTCACGCGCTTCCAAGCCACTGTACGCTGTGTGAGAGTGCACTGATCGATGCGGTATCTCATCCACTTCTTTGTGATGATTGCGCGCACGATCTCCCCCTTGCAGACTCAGAGTGCCTGCTTTGCCAAGTCGCGCTTTCATCCCCATTAACCGTGAGACAACATCTTTGCCGAAATTGCCACGAGGAGAGCGCTCTTTCAAGTTTAGCAGTACGCTTTCATTACAAAGAGGGCATTAAATCGATCATTCAGCAATTAAAATTTAATCATCGCGCAGAACTGATCTCTCTGATTGCTTCGATCATGCAACCCTTTTTTGATCACAGGATCACGGAGCTCACACAAAAATATCGTACACCAATAACACTGATTCCCATGCCCTCCGACCGGTTTCGGCTAGCGCGACGTAGCTTTAATCCAACCCTTGAAATACTAAAAAAACTCTGCCAGGGAGCGCCCAATTCGCTGATCGCCTTTTTACCCAATTATCTGCACAAATATGCATTTTTTATACCCCAAAGCGAGCTGAATCGCAAAGAGCGCCTCGACAATCTTCATGGCGCCTTTTATACCAATCGAGCACTCCTGCCCCTTGTTGAAGGGAAAAATATTCTTCTTTTTGATGATGTAATTACAACAGGAACATCCCTTGAAATATCAGCAAGAACACTCATCAATAATGGCGCTAACTCCGTCCATGGCGTGCTCATTGCCCGAGCTTAAGTTGATAAAACTGCGAATTTATGGCATATTGAGGCTGGTGCGTTCCTGTTATGTACGGGCATTTACACTATACACCTCTTGATCCTAATTTTTATATTTTGGAATGCCTTAATTGGCCTTTGGTGTGCAAGCTGATTTAATTCAGAAGCCTAAAGAAGTCCATCTAGGAATCCACTTGAACCTAAGCGTTCAAGAGTCTTAGTGTCGAGCCACGGCTACTATGGGGACGCATCCTTTTTTTCCTTCGTTTTAATCCCTCTCCGAATGTCATCATTGACAGCCCCTTCTTATTAACTCTCCCCACCAGTTCTCAAGCCTTCTCAGCTCCTCTCTAATCTCCCCACTCTCCAAAAAAAATCTACAACAACTTGTCAGCTTATAGCCGATGACGATCGCTCATTATTTGAGGCAATAAAAAACGTCTCTTTGATTCATCAACACGTGACGCTCAAAGAGACGTATCTGTTTTTACAAATATGGAGAGTTATTTGGTCTTAAAACCAAATAAAATTATTTGTTTACCACTTCTTTCTTAACATCGATTAAGATGTCAACACGGCGGTTTTTCGCACGGTTTTCACGAGTATCGTTCGGTACCACAGGTTCTAATTCACCGCGACCTTCTGAACGAATTGCGTTTGCATCAACGCCTTGTGCAACTAAGTAATCAGCCACTGATTTTGCACGACGCTCTGAAAGACCTTGGTTATAGGCCGCAGGTCCGGTTGAGTCAGTATGTCCAACAACTGCGATACCTTTAGTTTGAACGCGTTTTAACTCATCAACGATCTCGTCAAGCTTCGCTTTACCAGCTGGTTTAAGGTCTGCTTTGTCAAAATCAAAGAAAGTGTTGGTTTCAAACGAAAGTTGTTTTACTGTAACGCCACAGCCTTCAGTACCACCACGTGTTTGTACGCAGTCGCCTTGACGGTCTGTAATGAAGTTGCCCCAACGGTCAGTTAAGGTTTTATCTTCGGCCATTGCAGATGTGGAGAACACTAAAGAACCCACTAATAATGCAAACTTTAACTTATTCACTATATTATCTCCTCATAAGTATCTGTTTAGTACGAATTAATCTTACAATTACGCTTAAGTATAGTCAAAAAACTCTATCTAACGCAATCATTATTATCTATATTGTTCCTGTACTATACCAAATCTAAAATGATGACGCATAAAAAAAGCACAAAAAAACCCCTCCGAAGAGGGGCTTTTAGATCTAAAACTAGATCTGAATCACTAATTAACGCAGTTAGGCGTCTTTAATTAGTTGATTGTGATATCAACACGGCGGTTTTTCGCACGGTTTTCACGAGTATCGTTCGGAGCGATCGGTTGGTTTGCACCGTAACCTACTGCATTGATTAAGTTTGCATCAACGCCTTTTGATACTAAGTATGCTTCAACTGATTTAGCACGACGCTCAGAAAGACCTTGGTTGTAAGCAGCTGGGCCTGTTGCGTCAGTGTGACCTGCAAGGCTAATGCTGTTTACTTTTTTGTTGCCTAATTCTGCAACTAATTCGTCTAATTTAGCTTTACCAGCTGGTTTAATCGTTGCTTTGTCAAAATCAAAGAATGCGTCTGCTTCATAAGTTTTAACTTCTTGTACAGGTGCGCCACAAGCGTCCGCTGTACCACCGATAGTTAATACGCACTCGCCTTGACGGTCAGTAACGCCTTGTCCTTGACGATCAGTAAGGCCTTTTTGATCTTGAGCCATTGCTGATGTTGTAAGGATTAAGCCTGAAAGCATAGCGATTGTTAATTTCTTTTTCATAAATTCTCTCCAATTAATAAAAACAATATAGATAACAAATATACTGTAACCTTAACAGCTCAATTTGTTTCCTATAATACCCTATTTACAAGATAAAAACATATTTTATTTTCCCCCGGATTGGCCTAAATCATTCAATTTCCAACCCTTGAGGAAAATCGTTTTTTATCCACTCTAATCGGCACCTTCTTCAGAAACTCGATAGAGCTTTGAATAGTAACCATTTTTATCTAAAAGGGACTGGTGAGTCCCCTCTTCGACAATTTTTCCATGATCAAACACCACGATTCGATCGGCGTGTTCAATCGTACTTAATCGATGCGCGATAATAATCGTCGTCTTATTTTGGCAAAGCGTCACAAGTGCCTCTTGAATGAGACGTTCACTTTCGGTATCAAGACTGCTCGTCGCCTCATCTAAAATTAAGATTGGCGAATTTTTAAGGAGCGCCCGTGCGATTGCCACTCGTTGACGTTGCCCGCCTGAGAGCCTTGCCCCATTTTCTCCGATCATCGTATCGAAGCCTTCCGGCAATTCCATAATAAAATCATACGCGTTTGCCTGCTTCGCCGCTTCGATAATCGCCTCTTTTGTGACCTTTGATTGACCAAAGGCAATATTATTCGCGATGGTATCGGCAAATAAAATCACATTCTGCCCCACATAACTGATCTGATTGCGATAACTCTCTAGATCCACCTCCGAAAGATTCACCTCATCGACACAAATCTCACCGGACGTTGGCTCATAAAAGCGCGCAAGAAGATTAGCAAAGGTACTCTTTCCACTTCCCGATCCTCCAACAAGCGCCACCGTTTCTCGGGGTTCGATGGTGAGATTAATCCCACGGAGGGCTTTTCGTTCTCGGTCTTGATAGTAAAATTCCACCCCATTAAAGGCGATTTTTCCCTCAAGATTAGTAAAGGCATGACCTTTTCGATTGGGTTCTTCAATGGAATCGATGAGTTCAAAGACCCCTTCTGCCCCAGCAAAGCCCCGTTGCAAGGCTTCATTTAATCGGGTGAGCCGTTTAATCGGATTGAGAAGTGCGATCATCGCCGCTAAGAGCGATAAAAAGCCCCCCACGGTAAATTCATCTTGCGCCGCTTGGTGTGAGGCATACCAGATCACCACCGCCACACAAATCACCAGTAACACTTGCGAAAGCGGGCTCGATAATTCAGAGGCTGAGACAATTTTCATATTGAGATGGCGAATATCTTTATTCACTTTTCGGAAGCGATTTCGCATCTCTTTATAGGCAGAAAAGAGCTTAATTTCACGATGACCCCGAATGGTCTCTTCGGTAATATGATTGAGCGTTCCCATCTGAGATTGAATGGTTCGCGCCAGACGGCGGAGGCGATTTGACACGGTTTTAAGCACAAAATAGATAAAGGGCGCCATCATAAAGGCAAGCGCACTCACCTTCCAATTTTGTAAAAACATCACGCAGAGAAGCCCAACGATGATAAACGAATCTTTAATAAGCGTCACCAGCGCCATCGAACTGATAGTGAGCAGTTGATTGACATCATAAGTGAGCTTTGAGAGAAATGCGCCAGAGGATTTCTTATCATATTCCGCTTGCGGAAGCGTTAATAGCCGGTCATACATCTGATAGCGCAGTTTTTCAATCACTTTTTGCGCCACCCACTGCATGCCCACGTTTCCGGTAAACGAGAGCGTACTCATCGCCACATAAATGCCGATAATCATCCACGGCATCATTTTGATAAACGCCTCATTCTTCCCGACAAATCCTTCGTCAAGAATCGGTTTTAATAGCCAAAAGAGCCCCGCTTCAAGGAGGCCCGAAAGGGCAATCGCTATCATCGCTAAGATGAGCGTGCCGGGATAGGCCAGCGTATAAGATAATATCCGTTTATAGAGTGCTATGTTCTGCGTCTTCAATGATCCATCACCTAATCAGTTTGGAGAAATTCTCCTCTATTATGAACGAAAAAAGCACTCAATGGCATTTCCTTGAGTGCTTCTTGAGTTAAATTAACTCACTATCGAATGGGTAAACCGCTTAGTAAACAATCTCAACACGACGGTTTTGCGCCCATGCGCCTTCATCGTATCCCGCTACTGCTGGTAATTCTTTACCGTAGCTACGTACGCGAATTTGTGCAGGATTGACCCCGTTTGAGATCATCACATCACGCACAGAGTTTCCACGGCGCTCGCCTAATCCCATGTTGTATTCGTGTGATCCACGATCATCGGTGTGACCGTCTAACCATACGCCCCGATTTGGGGTGCTTTTAAGAGCATCCGAGTGCGCTTTTACCACATTGTAAGATTCTGAACGTAAGCGATCGGAATCGAAATCAAAGTAGATGACGCGATCCGCTGTGCCACGTTGACCGTAATTGGCATCGTGATAGGTACTCGCTTCTACACCGTAATATCCGCTCACATCATCGCCATTTTGTCCGCCTGCGTTACCCGAGGTGCCTGATCCTGTCGTTGTACACGCAGATAGAACCATGGTTGCCACAGCTAACGATACCCATTTTAAGTGCTTCTTGATCATTCTCTTAACCTCATTAATTATGAAAATTTATTTGATCGATGGTGACCAATCTGGCTTGCGAACGTCACGGCTGATGCCAGGGAAGTTCATAAGATTGTTGCCATCACTCGAGATAGTTTTTAACGTTCCACGTCCATCGGAGAAGATAAGCATATCCCCGTTACTCGCGAAACTTGGAGATTCATCTTTCCCGCCATTGGTGATACGCTTAACCGCGCCTGTTTTCAGATCAATCACCGCAATACCAAATCCACGTTGATCGATGCGTTGCATCACCGCAAGCTTCCCTCCATCCCTAGAGATCGTTGCATTCCCATTATAGTTGCCCTGGAAAGTGACTCGAGCGGCATTCCCGCCATTTTCGTCCATTTTGTAAATTTGTGGATTTCCGCCACGGTCTGAGGTGAAATAGATCATTCCATCTGAAGACCAAACCGGCTCCGTATCAATCCCCCAATGATTGGTGAGTCGTTTTAAGTTCGAGCCATCAATATTAGCGGTATAGATTTCAGGATTCCCATCTTTCGATAAGGTAAAGACCAAACGGCGACCGTCCGGTGACCATGAGGGCGCTGAGTTAATCCCAGGCATGCTGATCACAACCGAACGTTTACCGGTATAAAGGTCTTGAATCATAATTTGGTTACGGCGACCTTCAAGCGACGCGTAGGCTAATTTTGAGCCATCGGGCGACCAGGAAGGTGAGAGAATCGGTTCACGCGATTCTAAAATAACTTGAGGATTTGCTCCATCAGAATCGGCAATCACAAGGGAAAAGTGACGCCCTTTTTGCGAGACATAGGCCATGCGCGAATCAAACGCCCCTTTTTTACCTAAGATACTCTCATAGATATAATCGGCGATTTGGTGCGCTTGACGGCGCTCTTCTGAGGAATTTTGCGAGGTGAAGGTATATTCACGATTACCCCAAGCGCGATTGGTCATCCCATCGCTCACGCTAACGCGAAATGCACGGTTATTGACTTTATTAAAGTGCACCACATAGTTCACGCCATAGGTGCGCCAACGATCGGGGCTGATCGCATTCACATCACTAATATGACCCAATTCATAGGCGAGGTTTTTAGGCGAAAAACGGCCAGAACGCTGTAAGTCATTCATCACCACTTCAAGGGTCTTTGCTGAGATGCCTTCCGATTGAACCAGTCCCACCGGACGGCTCTTTTCTGACTCTTTTGAGACATCGAGCTTCAATTGCGCCTCTGCCAGGGTAAGCATCGAAATAGCAATAATAAAGACCTGAAAGAGTGATTGTAAATACGTTCGTTTTTTAAGGGTTGCCATCGTCTTGTTACCTCGCATATAGAGTCTTGTTTGGTTATTCTTTTAAGGCCCAGATCCCGGGTAGGTTGCGCCAATATTCATTATAATCCATACCGCAACCAAAGACATATCGATCGGGAACGTCTAACCCAATATAGTCTACTTTAAATTCTTTTGGCTTTCTATCATGAACTTTATTTATTAACGCCGCGCAATAAACTTTTTGTGCGCCACGCTCTTCTAAATTCTTCACAATCGCCGCTAACGTCGTGCCTTCATCGAAGATATCTTCCACCACCAGCACCACACGATCTTTCACATCGATGCTCGGTTCTGCGATCCAAACGAGCTCATCTGACCCTTTTGTCTCACCGCGATAACGAGTCGCGTGCAGATATCCGATTTGGAAAGGGAAATTGAGACGTGGTAAGAGATTCCCCGCAGGAATCAGCGCCCCGTTTAATACAACAAACACCACAGGGTCCGCAAGCTCAAGATCGTAAGTGATCTGTTTTCCCATCTCGTCGTACGCTTTTTGCACTTCCGCAGGTGAGGTGATCTCTTCCGATTGGACAATGATCTCCTGAGCTTCTTCAAATGAAATCGACATAAAACTACCTAAAATTAAAAGAAAGATAAACCGCTTATTGTATCAGATTTGAACCGCTCGAATTAAATTACTTAAACTCGTCCTGAATCTTCTTAAGGAAGGCTTCGTGAGTGTCATCATCGGCTTTTTTGAGATAACTCACAAGCGGATGAAGCACGCGCCCAAGCAACTGATTGGAGAGCTGATCGAGCACCTCATCTATACCATGCCCTGCCGCTAATTGACTCTTCGCACGGCGCACCCCTTGTGCCCGTTTCTCTTCGGCATACGCTTGGAGCGGCGTTAATACCTCGCCTAAATCCGAGAGCTCATACCACGCATTCCAGCGCGCAAGCCCATCGTGTAAAAAGGCTTTGGCTTCTTCAGCCGCCTCTTCACGGGATTTTTGGTTATCTTCCACAATGGAATTGAGATCATCGACGGTATACAGATAGATATCCGAGAGCGATCCAATCGCTGCTTCAATATCGCGCGGAACCGCAAGGTCGATCATTAAGATCGGTTTATTACGACGTTTTTTGAGCGCCGCTTTCGCCATCTCTTTAGTAATGAGAGCATGATTGGCCGCCGTTGAGCTCACCACAATGTCCGCACGGCTTAAAAGCTCTGGGATTTCATCGAGGGTATAGGCATTCGATTTAAGCCCTAAATTCTCAATCATCGTTTCCGCACGATCAAGGCTACGGTTTGCCACATCGATTGACGTCACGCCCGCCTCTAACAGGTGACGCGCTACAAGCTCAGTGGTCTCTCCTGCCCCGACTAATAGGACGTGATGACGCTCTAAGCCATCAAAAATTTGTTTCGCGAGTTGCACCGCGGTAAATGCCACCGATACCGCAAAAGCACCGATATTGGTCTCCGTGCGCACACGTTTTGCCACAAAAAAGCTCAGCTGAAAGAGGCGCTGGAGATATTTTGAAACCATGCCATGACGGACGGAATTGGCCAGCGACTGTTTTAATTGACCAAAAATTTGCGGTTCACCTAAAATAAGTGAATCGAGTCCCGATGCCACTTCAAAAAGGTGAAAGACCATCTCATCGTTTTTTAGCTCATAGAGATATTTGCGAATCTCAAAAGCTTCCAGATTCGAGTGATTTGCCCACACCTCAATAAACTCATCATACGTTGAGCGGAGATTTTGGATATAAAACTCCGTGCGATTACAGGTCGATAACACAACGACTTCATCTGCAATTCCGTTTTGCTTAGCATGGTGAAGAAATGCTTCAATCTGCTCTGGCACGAGCGACGCTTTCTCCCTCACATCCACTGAAGCTGTTTTGTGATTTATCCCTAAAGCCAATAAACTCATTGATTATCTTTTAAAAAATTGTATACCGTAGAAACCCTAAATAGTATCAAATTATCTCCGATTCCGTATAGGACGATTCAAAAATAAAGCGATATTATACATAATTTAGGAAATAAAAGAGCGCCTACTCGTTTGACCTAACAACGATCCTTTGAGTCAGGTCAGCGCAGGCTCAATTATACACCTTGTTTGATTAGCGCCAAAATCCATATCCCGCTCCATAATAAGATGAGCACCCAAACGCGTTAAAACAAAATGGATCATCATCGCGCCATAATCGGTCTTCCCGCGGCCAGAAGCGATAGTATTCCGATTCGAGCATAATGAGCGTCTGTTTACGCCCCGCTAAGGTGACAAATTGAATATCGGTGATTTCGCCCACCGCAGAGAATCGGCTTCCCGGCTCATAATAATTTCGATTCATACGGGAATTGGCGACGCGCACCACCACTTTATGGCCATCTACCGGATTAAATCGCATCGGATACCCGCGCGTATTGAGCTCAAAACGGGTTAATTCAATGAGCGTATCACCATTTTCATGAGTGACGCTGGCGATCTCACCGCCAAAAAGACCTTTTTGTCCGATCAATTCCGCTTTGGTCGTTTCCGACACCTCCGCATCAAGATACGCATCGGGCGCATAATCGATGAGAGATGTGCTCGCGCAACCTGTCACCCATAGCGCCATTCC
This sequence comes from Lysobacteraceae bacterium, assembly GCA_012513365.1. Taxonomy (GTDB): domain Bacteria; phylum Pseudomonadota; class Gammaproteobacteria; order Cardiobacteriales; family Wohlfahrtiimonadaceae; genus CALZBJ01. The sequence continues at coordinate 8,596 of JAAZCI010000036.1, read as the reverse complement.
CAGTAGTAATCCCAACCGTTTCATGCTGACTCCTTTTGCGTTTAAGCGGTGCCGACCGTTTTTTATCCCTTACTTAGGTTATCCCCTTGCTGAGGGCAAAAGAGCCCTTAAAAAGGACTCTCTATCTCTATAATTATCTAATAAGTATAGTGCGACCCGCATTTTTTGAGGTGTTTTTGAGTTGTTTTTAAGGGGGGCTAATCAAAAATCTTTAACTCATCCCACAGCGCGTCGATTTTTGCGACCACATCCGGATTTTGCACAATCGGTGTCCCCCATTCACGGTCCGTTTCACCTTCCCATTTATTGGTGGCATCGAGCCCCATTTTTGAGCCAAGTCCTGAAATCGGTGAAGCAAAATCGAGATAGTCGATCGGCGTATTATCCACCATCACCGTATCGCGAATCGGATCCATTCGCGTCGTGATCGCCCAGATTACATCGTTCCAATCACGGCAATTGATATCGTCATCCACAATCACAATAAACTTGGTATACATAAATTGGCGCAGATAGGACCAAACCCCCATCATCACCCGTTTCGCATGCCCCGAATATTGCTTCCGAATCGACACCACCGCCATGCGATAAGAGCACCCCTCCGGCGGAAGATAAAAATCCACAATCTCCGGAAATTGCTTTTTCAAAATCGGCACAAAGACATCGTTAAGCGCAACGCCAAGCACCGCAGGCTCATCGGGCGGACGGCCGGTATAGGTTGAATGGTAGATCGGGTTTTCACGATGCGTAATCCGCTCAACGGTCATCACCGGGAAAAAGTCGGTCTCATTATAATAACCGGTGTGATCACCGTAGGGCCCCTCTTCTGCCATATCCTCAGGATAGATATACCCCTCTAAAATGATCTCTGCACGCGCCGGCACCGATAATTCAGGATGGAGCGTCGCTTTTGAGACCTCGGTGCGTTTCCCCCGTAAAAGGCCGGCAAACGCATATTCTGAAAGTGGATCAGGAATCGGCGTAACCGCCCCTAAAATCGTCGCAGGATCAGCGCCAAGCGCCACCACTACCGGAAAGGGTTTGCCTGGGTTTATAAGCTGGAAATCACGGAAATCGAGCGCCCCGCCACGGTGAGCTAGCCAACGCATAATAATGCGGTTTTTACCGATCACCTGTTGGCGATAAATCCCGATGTTTTGACGGCGTTTATGTGGGCCTTTTGTAATCGTTAGCCCCCAAGTAATGAGCGGCGCCGCGTCGCCTGGCCAGCAGTGCATCACCGGAAGTTTCGAAAGATCCACCGCCTCTTTGTCAATAATCACCTCTTGGCAGAGCGGTTTTTTAACCCGTTTCGGGCGCATCGATAAGACTTGCTTAAATTTTGGCACTTTATCGAGCGCATCTTTAAAGTTTTCCGGCGGTTCAGGTTCGCGTAAAAAGGCTAGAAATTCACCGACATCCGTGAGCGCCTCGACGCTCTCTTGCCCCATTCCCATCGCAACGCGCTCAGGCGTTCCAAAGAGATTGGTCAGCACCGGCATCTCAAACCCCGCTGGATTTTCAAACAACCGCGCCGGCCCTTTTTTCCGCAAAGTCCGATCACTAATTTCGGTCATCTCAAGCACCGGATCGATCGCATGGCCAATCCGCTTAAGCTCCCCTTTTTCTTCTAAATAGGCAATAAATTCACGCAAATCCTGAAACTGCATCATACTCTATACCGTCATTATGCTTGTGTTTAATAACGTTATCTTAACACAATTTATAGGGGCGATTCGACCAGCCACTCGCACCCAAAACCCTTACAATATTTTACCTATATCATTATAAAATTACCGTCAAAATCAACTTTCCGCTATAATTTCTTCCATTTGCGTCATTCATCTGAATAAGGATATTCTCCCCATGCGAGTCTTTGGAAAAGTCGTACTGGTCGCGCTCTGTTTTTACTTCATTAACCAAGTATTTATTGAAAATCGCGCCATCTATTACATCAATATCGAGCGATACGATCGCCTTGCCGTCTACCTCCTCTCGCTTGTGCTCGTGTTCGGGATTGTCGAGCTCCTTGCGTTTACTCGCATGAAGATTCGGATTCCGTTTTTAATCCTCTTTCTTGCAGGATCGATTCCCTATCTCATCTATTTTTACTCCACCTCCACAGAACTCACCTATGAGGATTTCCGCACGCTCTTTTCCGCAAAAGCGATGGTGAGTGACGCCGCGCAAAGCTATCAGAGCGATATTATTAAAGTGGTGCTCATGCACATTCCCATCACCATTGCGATTCTTTTGATGCCCAAAACCTATCTCAATTGGAAGTGGACGGGCTTTGCGATCTTTCTCTACTGCGTCGGCATTGCGGCGATGCTTCACTTTATCTTTCATAAAAATGGTCGCGGAACATCGGGACGCGCCTCTTATCTCGTGCCTGTTGCCCACGCGGTGACCTACGGCTATCTCAATCGCCCCGGCGCGGAAGATCGCAGCTTTATCTATTATCCCCGCGAAATTCTTACCGAAAACGATCTTGATGCCCCCATTAGCGATACCATCTTATTTGTGATAGATGAATCGATTCGCGCTGATATGATTGACCTCAATAATCCGCAAGGTACAACACCGGCGCTTCTTGAGTTTGATCCCGCACACTACTTAAATTTTGGCTACACCATGTCCTTTGGAAACTGCAGTGAATCATCAAATCTTGCGATGCGAAAAGCCCCGCGCCTTGGCAAAGAACCGAGCGATCTCTTTTTAACCAAGGAATCGATCTGGGAGATCGCCATCAATGCCGGTTACACTCCCTATCTAATCGACGCGCAACACAATGCCAAAGGCCACAATTTTTATACTGATGAAGAGTTAAAAGCGGTGAATGTAATTCCCGGAAGCCACCTTCAAAGCGATGGGGATATCGTTCCGGTGATCGAGGAGATTCTTCAAAAAGAGGCGGGCAACAAAACCTTTATCTATGTCAGCACGAAAGGCTCCCACTTCCCGTTTCAAAATTATGGGTTTGAAGAACATTTCACCCCGGCAATGAAAAATACCAACTTCAAAAGCGCTGAACCGATCGAGGTGATGAACTCCTATAAAAACCTCATTCGCGCCAACACTAACGAGTTTTTTAACAACATTCACCCACTTTTAGAAAATCGCCCCAACATTGCGATGATCTACACCTCCGATCATGGGCAAGAGCTCAAAGATCCGAAAGGTAAAAAAACCCATTGTGACCTTCGTGATACGACGCTTGAAGAGGGGACCGTTCCATTTTTAATCTTTGGCGATAAGTCCATTTTAACGGCGCCGTTAGTGGAAAAAACGCAGCGTAACTCCGGGATTCAAACACAGATGATGGTCCCTTCTATCATTATGAATCTGATGGGCTATCGCGATGCCTCGATCGAGCGTTATACCGAATATTCTCAACTTCTCAATCAAGAGAGCGCGGTGGGGTTTGTCTATAAAAGCCCGGTGCCTCAATTTAGAAACGATGTGGAGCGCTACCCGATCACCCGCGAGGAACTTGAATATTTCAAAACGCACGGCAAATCTTTTGAGCGTGAACGCGCCTCAGAATACGAGGACTAATACTAAATAAATTCAGAACTAGGAATGATCGGCGCTTGAAGGCTCTATTTTTGAGGCGTATATTGAATGATTATGCTGAAATTTAATTGATTTACTTTATAAACGTGCAAAAACCATGACTGTGATAACCAATATTGAAGACCTCCGCGTGATTGCTAAGCGTCGCGTGCCTAAAATGTTTTATGATTATGTCGATTCCGGTTCGTGGACCGAGTCGACCTATCGTGCGAATGAATCTGAGTTTCAGAAAATTAAGCTCATTCAAAAAGTCGCGCGCAATATGGAAGGGCGAACGCTAAAGCGGGAGATGCTCGGCGAAATGATATCGATGCCGGTCTGCATTGCACCAACGGGACTGGTGGGCATGGTTCATCCCGATGGGGAGATTTTAGCGGCGCGGGCAGCGTCCAATTTTGGGATTCGCTACACCCTTTCCACCATGAGCATTGCCTCCCTTGAAGATATTAAACGCGAGGTCAATCAGCCTTTTTGGTTCCAGCTCTATGTGATGCGCGATCGTGAATTTATGCTCAGTCTGATTGAGCGTGCAAAAGCCGCGGGGTGCGATGCGCTCGTGATTACGCTCGATCTCCAGATGATTGGGCAACGTCATAAAGATCTTAAAAATGGGCTCGCAGTGCCGCCTAAACCGACGATTCGTAACTGGATTAATCTGCTGACCAAACAGCGCTGGTGCTGGAATATGCTCAAAACAAAACGCCGTCAATTTGGCAATATTGTGGGCTATGTGAAAGATATTGATGATCCGAGTTCCCTTGCCGCGTGGACGAGCCAACAATTTGACCCTACCTTAAATTGGGACGATATTGAATGGATTAAAAATGCTTGGGGAGGGAAAATCATTCTCAAAGGAATTTTAGACGCCGAAGACGCGAAACACGCACGCGATGCCGGCGCTGATGCCATCGTGGTGAGTAATCATGGTGGCCGTCAGCTCGATGGGGCGCTCTCCTCAATTGAAGTGTTACCCTCTATTGTTGAAGCGCTTCGTGGCTCACATACGGAAGTATTCCTCGATAGCGGGATTCGCTCGGGGCAAGATGTGTTAAAAGCGATCGCACTTGGGGCAAAAGGGACGATGATTGGACGCTCTTATCTCTATGGTTTGGGTGCGTATGGAGAAAAAGGTGTGACAAAGGCGCTTGAAATTATTGCAAACGAACTCGATCTAAGCATGGCTTTCTGCGGGTTAACGGACATTAATGAAGTGAATGAAAAAATCTTAGTGCCTTCTACTATTCCCAATCCCTTCAAAATGAATTAAAATCAGGGCGCCATAAATATATATAGAGAGTAAATCCCCCGATTCATCGTTTCATGAATCACTTTGCGAAACCGAAAAGGGGGTTATTCTTCACACCGCTCTTAAATCCGCCCGGCGGCATTCGGTCTCAAACCAAGCGTATGGCAGATCGCGTAGGTCAGCTCCGAGCGATTGAGCGTATAGAAATGGAAATTCTTCACTCCCTCTTTATTTAAGACGCGCACCATGTCGATGGCAATGCTCGCGCCCACTAATTTCCGCGTCTCCGGATCATTTTCCAACCCTTCATAGCGTTTATGCAACCAGCTAGGGATTTTTACATTGAGCGATCCGGCAAATTTCATCAGCGCTTCATAGTTCGACACCGGCAGAATCCCCGGCACAATCTCCGCCTCAATCCCCACCGCAACGCAGCGATCGCGAAAGCGTAAGTATGAATCAATATCAAAGAAAAATTGCGAAATCGCGATATCCGCTCCCGCATCAACTTTACGTTTTAAATGAATGAGGTCCGCTTGCGCATTTTTTGCATCGGGATGGGTTTCCGGATACGCGGCGACCGACACTTCAAAATCGTGGGTCTTTTTAAGCAGCTTTACCAAATAATCGGCGTAGATATCCGGGTTTGGCGAGCCTTTTGGTACATCGCCTCGAAGCGCTAAAATATGGCGCACCCCACTATTCCAATAATCCTGCGCAATTTCTACAAGCTCCGCTTCACTGGTGTCAACGCAAGTGAGATGTGGCACCGCTTCAATGGCGGTATGTTTCATAATATCGCGAATCACTTTATGGGTTCGATCGCGGGTAGAAGCGTTCGCACCGTAGGTAACCGAAACAAATTTTGGCGAAAGTACCCCGAGCCGTTCAATGGAGTTCCACAGGGTTTTGACCATCGCTTCACTATTGGGCGGGAAAAACTCAAACGACACCTCAATGGGCTGGTTAAACTCCGCTAAACTTTGGTTTAAAATCTCTACATACTGCGAACTCATACGGGCTCCTTAGGCTTAATCGATCTTTTTTATTGATATTGTATTGTTGATATTCTTCATGAATTTTAGTCGCTCGGTTACCTGTGTTGGCGAGGCGAAAAAAAAGCCAGCACTCCTTAAATCTCATCAAGTCGTGTTGGCTTCACTCAACTTATCTTTCAAGCCTCAAAAACGACCGCTTGAAGGAATTAGCACCTTAATTATTCATCAGGTTGCTGGGTTTCGACGGGCCTTTCCCTCCACCACTCTTGATAAGATCGCACGATGCATTGGTAATCTACTTATCCTGTGCGACATTTCCACTATAGAACGGATCTTTAGTTAAAATCAAGCGCTAAACAAAATATATAATAATCTATCTTTAAGTTAAGTGATTAGACGCTGAAGAGTTCTGCTGAAAGATTCGACCGAAAGATACTCATTAGAAGCCATGCCACAATGCCGGAAATTGTTTCGAATCTGCTATAATCAGATGCCAACTTCAATCATTCAAACACCCTTTTTATGCCCTTTTATTACAACCCGCCCTTTGAGCCGTGGCTCGATATTCTCTATGAAGATGACGATATTCTTGTGATTAATAAGCCGAGTGGATTGTTGTCAGTGCCGGGAAAAGGGATCGATAAACACGATAGCGTCATGGCGCGCGTACAGTGGCAACACCCCTACGCAGAAGCGGCGCATCGGCTCGATATGGCAACGAGCGGCGTGATGGTGATTGCGATTACCAAAGCGGCGGAACGGGAGCTTAAACGCCAATTTCGCGAGCGGGAGACGGGGAAAGTTTACTACGCGAGCGTCTGGGGCCATTTTGAGCAATCATCGGGATTAATCGATCTGCCATTAATTTGCGATTGGCCGAATCGCCCGAAACAGATGGTCTCGTTTGAGCGCGGAAAACCGGCGCAAACACTCTATGAGGTGATCGCAAAAACCCATCAAAATCATTATCCAACAACGCTCGTCAAACTCACGCCGATCACCGGGCGCTCTCATCAACTTCGTGTCCATATGCTCGCGCTTGGTCACCCGATTTTGGGCGATAATTTCTACGCCCATCCAGAGGCCTTTGAGCTTGCCGAACGTCTCTTATTGCACGCCGCCGTTCTTGAGTTTACTCACCCTATTAGTGGTAAGAAAATGCGTTTTGAAACGGCGATTCCGTTTAGTTAAAGGACATTTAGCAAAACCGACTCTACACCGCCATATCGATAGTGAGTAACGTCCACTGCTCGTTTTGCGCACTGCCGATAATCGCCTCTTGCACAATACTCGGCATCTCAAAATAGAGTTTTTCCGTCTGCACCGGCATATCAAACATCACCGTAAAATGCATCACTTTCCCCCCGACGATCTGCTTTAAATGCACCTTAATACGACGCTCAGAGAGTGAAATATCGGGATACGCCTCTTTTAAGCGCGTTTGAATGGCGCGGCAGAGGGTTTCACTCACCTTTTTCGGCGTGACCGAAAGCGGATCGCACTCAATGCTAAAACTTACCGAGCGCGAATATCCCAGCGAAATATTGCGCGCTTTAAGATTCATAAACTCCATCGTCGGGTAGATAATATGGCTCCCTTGATGATCAAGATAGATCGCTTCCGGCGTTTGACGAATCACTTTAACCACCTTCCCATCAGGCAGGACAAGCGAATCCCCAACGCTCGACGGATACCAGATCTCATCATTTTTAATGGGGCGCGATTGGAGCTTATCCACCGCATCGACGGGCAGGCGTAGCTCCCCATTATCAAGGCGCGGATTACTTAAAAAGATGCCATAAAGATGGATGCGATCCACTTTCCACGGCAGGCCATTATAGATCAGGCGCTCCCCTTCCCGTACTTGCCCGAGATTGAGAAAGAGGCGCAGTTTACGAATATACGCCGGAATCGTATTGCGAAAGGTCACAAGCAGCGTGAAGAGAATCAGTACCGCAAAACCAAACAGCACCATATCGCCCGAGGAGTGGAGAATCATCAAAAACGATACTAGCGACACGAGAAATGTCACCAGTTGCGTCACCAGCAAAAATAGACGAAATGAGAAGCTCGTGGTGCGCCATTTTTTGCGCTCATAGCGGCGAATCATCGCGCCAAAGGTGTAGGAAACAAAATAGTAAAGCCCCACCGAAACGCCGATCGCCGTCATAATGGTGAGCCCGCGCCCCTTCATAAAATCCCACGAATTTTGCGAGACTTTCACCATAAAATTGCGATCATCCACATATTCAGAGAGATGATGTTGCACGATATTAAGCTCGTGTTCTAAATTTTTCTTCTTATCTTTCCACTCTCGGTCAAATTCTTTAATCGACGCTAGCGCCTCTTTCGAGAGAAGTTCGGGGTTTAACGCCTCAAGATACTCAATCCCCGCATCCAAAATCACCAGGCGCTCTTTGAGCTCCTTCTCTTCCTCTTTTAAAGTATCTTTATGCCAGGTTTGCTCGGTAATACGGCGCAGTTCGGCAAAGACCGGTTGCAAGATTTTAAGCACCTCATTTTGCCAATTGTAGGTTTCGGTGAGCGGCGCTTCGGAGGTTTTTGGTTGACTAAATCGCGCGGTATCGATATTGCCAAGGGACAATTGCTCAAAGAGTTTTTGATATTCACGTTTATTTTGCCTCGCCTGATTAAACGCCTGCTCAAGCTCCTCTTTGTCCTCATCAGAACTTTTCGCAAGCTCTTTTTTAAGCGCCTCTTGCTTGCCGATCATCTCATTGAGATCCGCTCGCACGCGATTCAATCGCTCATAATC
>JAAZCI010000035.1 GCA_012513365.1 Lysobacteraceae bacterium | reverse complement strand
GCAACGAGATGAGTCGCCCCGGCACTTAATGCCTCTTTCGCTAACCGTAACGCCGGGAAACGAACAAGATCCGGCTTTTCAAAATGGAGCGTCGCAATCTCGGTCAGATCAAGGCGTTTTGCCCCCGATAACACTCGCTCAGGATAGCCAAGCGCATGAGAGATGGGAATCGCCATATCCGCTTCACCAAGTTGTGCTAAAAAGCTACCATCTTGGTATTCAACGAGCGAATGAATAATGCTCTCAGGATGCACAAGCACCTCGATTTTTTCAGCGGGCATATCAAAAAGAAAGTGCGCTTCGATAAATTCAAGGCCTTTATTCATTAAGGTTGAGGAATCGATAGTCACTTTCGGCCCCATATCCCAATTGGGGTGTTTCAGAGCATCTTGCAGAGTAACTTTTTTAAGATCCTCTTTAGAAAAGGTGCGAAATGGACCACCGGAGGCCGTTAAAATCAGCTGACGCACGCCCTCTAAATGAAACGCGCCCGACTCATCTTTTGGCAGACATTGAAAGAGCGCATTGTGCTCACTATCAATCGGAAGAAGCGTTGCCCCATGCTTTTTCACCGCATCCATAAAGAGCGTACCGCCGACGACGAGCGACTCTTTATTAGCAAGCAAAATATGCTTACCCGCAAGAACGGCCGCATGACTCGAAACAAGGCCTTTTGCGCCCACAATCGCCGCGACTACAAGATCAATCTCAGGCTCTTTCACAAGCGAAACAATCGCCGCTTCACCACCTAAAACTTCAGTCTTTAATCCATCGCGCGCAACGAGTTTACGCAGATCATCCGCCGCTTCTTCATCATTCATCACCGCATATTTCGGGGTAAATTCTTGGCAAATTAAAAACATCTTATCGACATTTTTATATGCGACCACCGAATGCACAGCAAATATTTCAGGATTACTGCGAATCACTTTGAGCGTCGATCCGCCAATGGATCCTGTTGCTCCTAAAATCGAAACCTGTTTCATGAGCTCTCTTTTATTGGTTACTACTTAAAATTACTGCTAGCCTTGTTCTCTATCGATCGATTAAAGCCCCATTAAGAGCATACCGCTGACGACAACGGGCGCCGCTGCGGTTAATGCATCGATTCGATCGAGGACTCCACCATGCCCAGGAAGGAGTTTACCGCTATCTTTAATCCCACGATGACGCTTTACAACACTCTCAAAGAGATCCCCTGAGATCGACACCGCCACCACAATGACGGTAAGGAGTAAGCCGTTCGCTAAATCCATGCCGCCGTATGACGCGCTCATCAACACGATCGTCGCATAAATAAGTGCCAGCACCATGCCGCCAAGCGCCCCTTCAACGGTTTTACCCGGACTAATCGAGAGGGCAAGTTTTGTACGGCCCAATTTACGCCCGACAAAATAGGCGCCACTATCGGCAATCGCCACCAGGAAAATCACCGCAATCAGATGCCCTGCACCGGACTCTTTAAGGTAGGTGAGCGAGAGCACAAACCCAAGAAGCGAAATCACGCTAAAGGGAATGAGAAATACCTTCGAGGTTAAAAACCCAATCGGACGGCGCGAATGAAGCACCATTAAAAATGGCATCAGTAGCCAGATAAATGCTAACGGCTGAAGCGCTACCCGGAGATCGTATAGATCAAAGAAAAAGAGCGACATCACGCCAATTAAGACCAGCGAGCTTACCGCTAAATAGAGCGAGCCTTGTGTGCCGGTGAGTCCGAGCATATTGCGCCATTCGCTAATGCCGATTAATCCCACAATGATCAAAACGCCGCTAAAGGAAGTTAAGGGGAGATACAAAATGGCTAATAATGTCAGCGCGACTAAAATGGCACCGGTAATAATTCGTTCTTTCATTCTCTATCCTTATAGGCCCCCGTAGCGCCGTTCGCGGCAATAATATTCATCGAGAGCGGCTTTAAAATGTGCCTCTTCAAAATCAGGCCAATGCACATCGGTAAAATAAAATTCACTGTAAGCAAGTTGCCAGAGTAAAAAGTTACTCAGGCGCTGCTCGCCACTTGTGCGAATCAAGAGATCCACCTCAGGAAGCTCAGAAAGGGCTAAGTGCTGATTCACCGCCGCTTCATCAATCGCGTCAAGGGCCATATCGCCATTTATCACCGATTGCGACAGCGATTTCACCGCTTCGACAATCTCGCTTCGCCCGCCGTAATTCACCGCAACCACGAGCGTTAAAGTCTCGTTATCTTGCGTTTTCTCTTTCGCTTCGAGGAGCTTTTCCCGCACGGCATCCGGCAGTTTTGACAAATCGCCAATAAACTCAAGCTTCACGCCCGCATCGGCAAGCTCACTCAATTCACTATTGAGCGTTTTGATGAAAAGATCCATCAAAAATGTCACTTCATCTTTCGGGCGACGCCAATTTTCGGTTGAAAAAGCATAGACGGTGAGCACTTCAACGCCATATTTAATGGCCGCCTTCACCGTCCGTTTAACCGCCTTCGCCCCAGCTCTATGCCCGAGCGTGCGCGCTAGACTATTTTTCTTAGCCCAGCGCCCATTTCCATCCATAATAATCGCAACATGGCGACAGTGTTGCTCTGAGCTTGTCATCATCCGTTCGTTAGATTTCCATCAACTCTTCTTCTTTATTTGCAGCAACTTGATCGATCTCTGCAATGGTTTTGTCGGTGATTTTTTGAATTTCATCTTCAGAGCGGCGTAATACGTCTTCTGAGATATCACCCTCTTTTTCAAGATCTTTACAGGTGTTAATCGCATCACGGCGTACGTTACGTACCGCAATTTTCGCGTTTTCAACTTCGCTACCAACTACGCGCACTAAATCACGGCGACGCTCTTCAGTTAATGGCGGAAGAGGAATACGAATTAAGGTACCGGTTGTCGCAGGATTTAAACCTAAATCACTCTCCATGATCGCTTTTTCAATTGGCCCAACCATGGTTTTTTCCCAAGGTGATACCCCTAAAGTGCGCGAGTCTTGAATGGTGACGTTGGCAACTTGTGAAAGAGGAGTCATTGAGCCGTAATATTCGACTTCAATGTGATCTAAAAGGCTTGTATGCGCACGTCCTGTACGGATTTTTCCAAGTGCAAGTTGAAGGCTCTCAACTGATTTACCCATGCGATCTTTAGCATCTTTAATAATATCGTTAACCATGCTTAATTAAACTCCAAAGTAAGTGATAAATAATCTTAAAATTGTCTATTTGACTGATAAAAGGATACCGGACGCGTCTCTTTTTAGCTAAAAGCCCGAGCGATTCGATATCCTTTTTAAGTCGTTATATCTGTTTTTTATACCGAGAACAATGCAAATTATGCGTCTGCTGATTCCGATACAAGTGTCCCAACGGGCTCACCATTGACCACGCGAAGCAGATCCCCTTCATTAAAGATATTAAATACTTTAATCGGAAGATCGTTTTCACGACACATGACAAGTGCAGTGGCATCCATCACGCCTAAATTTTCCGTTAATGCGCGCGTATAGCTCACATGATCGTAACGAGTTGCGGTGGGATCTTTAAACGGATCGGCCGTATAAACGCCATCCACTTTTGTCGCTTTTAACATTACATCGGCATTAATTTCAATGGCGCGAAGGGCCGCCGCTGAGTCCGTGGTGAAGAATGGATTACCGGTTCCCGCTGCGAAAATGGTCACACGTTTTTTCTCAAGGTGACGAATCGCACGGCGACGAAGATAATCTTCACACACTTCATTGATACGAATCGCACTCATCACGCGCACATAGACATCACGCTGTTCGAGCGCATCTTGAAGGGCCAGTGAGTTCATCACCGTTGCGAGCATACCCATATGGTCGCCCGTTACCCGGTCCATACCTTTCGATGCAAGCCCTGCTCCACGGAAAATATTTCCACCACCGATCACAACGCCTACTTCAACCCCAATGCGGTTGAGTGCTTTGATCTCATCTGCGATACGGCCAATCGTTGCTGGATCGATTCCGTAGTCGCCGTCGCCCATTAAAGCCTCACCGCTTAGCTTTAATAATATGCGTTTATATTGTGGATTATTGCTCATCGTTTCCCCTTAAAAGCTCAATATGGATAGTAACAAAAGTAAATTGCTACAATTTTAATATATTTCCCGCCGTTTTAATAGCGAGCAACACGCTTTGTGCGAAGTCGATGCAGTTATTCTTCCGTTTCGTTCTCGTTTTTCTCGTCACTTACAGTCTCAGGAAGGCGGGCTTCAAGTACCGCAACACGCTTTTCAAGCGCTTCAAGTTTTTCGCGGGTTTTCATCAAGATTTTTTGCTGCAGTTCGAAATCTTCAAGTTTGACCCATTTAAAATTAGCAAGTGCTTTTTCAATGCCCTCTTTGACGCGGTAATCGATCTCAGCATGAGCATTTTTAACGCCGTCAGGGAGATTGTCGGTTACGCTTTTTGCGAACTCGTGTAGAAAATTTTTAGGCATAGTATCGTTCCATCTAGCAAAATTGATATAATCAGGGATTTATTCAAGTATTGATTTTAACACAACACGTAGGTCTTTTATGAAAAATCCCTCCCCTTTAGATGCGGTTCGAATCGTCATGATGAACACCTCCCACTCAGGCAATATCGGATCAGCAGCGCGCGCGATGCGTGTGATGGGTATCTACAATTTAACCCTCGTGAATCCCAAAAAATTCCCCAGTCCAGAGGCTACCGCCCTTGCAAGTGGCGCTCTTGATGTTTTAGACAATGCCGTTGTCGTTGACACCATTGAAGAGGCGATCGCCGATTGCGATTATGTCTTTGGCACCTCCGCAAGAGCCCGCCATATTAGTGCACCCCCGATCCCCCTTGATGAAGGCGCGATGCGTGCAAAAAAGCGTTTAGCGCAAAACCCTGAGAGCAAAATTGCGATCGTCTTTGGGACGGAGCGCACAGGGCTTACCAACGAAGAGCTCGATCATTGCCACGATCTTATCTTTATCCCTACCGAAAATAATTACAATTCCCTCAACGTAGCCGCCGCCATTCAGTTGATATGTTATGAATTCCGCCAAAAACTGTCGATAACGGAAGCCGCGCCTCGCCCGGTAAAACCCGATAAAAAGCAAGAACTTGCCACCACTGAAACTTTAGAGGGATTTTACGAGCATCTTGAAGAGACTTTGGTTAAAATCGAGTTCTTAGATCCTGAGCATTCCACTCACCTGATGCGTAAACTGCGCCTGCTTTATAATCGCACGCATTTGACCGTGGAAGAGATCAACATTCTGCGCGGGATTTTAACGGAAACACAAAGGAAACTCTCATCATGATTAAAACGATTCGCGAAGATATTGCCAACATTAAACGGCTCGATCCTGCGGCACGCACCTCATTTGAGATTATTATGGCCTACCCTGGATTATGGGCGATCTGGATTCATCGCATTAACCATTGGCTTTGGAAAAAGAAGATTAAAGCCATTGCACGCTGGCTCTCGACAGTGAACCGCTTTCTGACCGGCATTGAAATTCACCCCGGTGCGCAGATTGGTCGCCGCTTTTTTATCGATCACGGTATGGGCGTTGTAATTGGTGAAACGGCGGAAGTGGGCGATGATTGTACGCTTTACCATGGCGTCACTTTGGGCGGTACTAGCTTAGAGAAAGGCAAACGCCACCCCACCCTTGGCAATCATGTAGTCGTCGGCGCAGGTGCAAAAGTGCTTGGCCCCATCAAAATCGCAGATGGCGCAAGCATTGGCGCAAACTCAGTTGTGGTTAAACCGGTTCCGGAAAACTCAACCGCCGTCGGCATTCCTGCGCGCATCTCAAAACCGGATAAACCCAATCTTAAAAAAGAGATCGCTGCAAAACTCTTTAATGCCTACGGTATGAGCCACGACATTGAAGACCCCGAAGCGAACGCCATCAATTTTCTCCTCAATCATATTGAAAAGCTCGATGTTGCGCTTTGCCAAATGAAAGGGGAACTGAAACGCCAAGGCATCGAACTCAATCTTGAGTGGCCGACAATTCAAGAATGCACCTTCGATGAAGATGGTCTACACATTCATGATGACGCCGATGGTGACTATTCAAATGACCAATCGGACCAAACACAGGAACCTAAACGTCCCTGCGAAAAAGAGCAAAACGATTAACCTCATAAACGTCAGCCCATAAAAATCACGCCATAAAAAAATCCCTCGTTAGATAATTCATAATGACTCTAACGAGGGATTTTTATTATTAAGGCTTATTTCTAAGCTAGGACTAGAGCTGTTTAATCTCTAATCCGGTCTTTTCAAGGCTTGCGATCGGGCCGAGTACCGCCGTATGGGTATCACGATCACTAAAGTATTCGCGCGCAACGCGTTTGAGGTCATCAATGGTGACATTGAGCACATTGGCACGATAACTAAGTACTTCATCCGGCGTACGATCAAAATGCTTCATGAAATAGACATCACCATATTCAGATGCCGGTGTTTTAGGCTTATCGATCGCACTGATCACCCCTAAAATCGCCTCTTCGAGCGCAAGCGCTTCATGCTCTGTCTCTAAAAGCCAATCGATCGACGCATCGAAATCCTTTAAGGTCTCTTCTAAACGAGGATCGCGGTAGCTGAAGAAATTAAACGCACCTGAGTTTGAGTTATAACTCGCACCGCCCCCATATGCACCGCCCTGCTCACGAATCGCACGATGGAGATATCCATTGCGTAAAAAGGCCGCGAGCACATTAAATACCGGCGCATCTTTATGGTCTTGGGTAACGGTTTTATAGCTTTTCGCGCAGTAATGCACCGGCGCATTAATCGCCCAACCGAGTTTGACTTTCTCACCGCTAAATTCAAACGGAATCTCGAAAGGAGTAAACTCAGCGGCAATCTCCTGAGCGAGCGTTTCGCCAAATTGATCCGCGATCGATTTAACATTATCGGAATCATTGAGCGTCACCACTTCAAAGGGAGATTGTTGCAACTTAACTAAAAGCGCTGCCAACTTTTCACCAAAGGCAAGGCACGCCGCCTCATCTTTCACGCTCGCTTCTAAAGCGCGGAAATCTTTAATCGATTGCATGCCCGATAAACGCTGACTCAATTGATTAATCGGCGCAATATTTTGGCTTGCGACCGCCATCGCATAAGCATGACCATTGCCAACAATCGCTTGTTCGCGAGAGAGTTTAATCTGCGCGAGAATCTCTTGGATGCGTTTCGTTTCATCAAAACGCGCGGTGAAAAAGGTCTCTTTTAAAATCTCGGCAAGTGCTTTGTGATTATCGAGAAGCGCTTTTCCTGAGATCACCCAAAGGCCTTTCACACTATCGGAATTTTTGCGAGGTTGATACATGGTCCGCGCGCCGATTCCGCCGGTAACACGCGCCGCTTTCGCTTGCTGGGTTAAGTAATCATTCTCACCACAACCGACTTCGGTAATGAGCGCATCAAGATAAGGAAGTAACGTCATCTCCTCTTCGGTTAATGCCGGAAGTTCCACCACTAAACTTTGATAGGTCATTCCGTTTGTGGTCGGTTTTGCATAGACCTTATTACCCTCATAAGAGACCTCTGGGAATTCGAGCGTTTTTGGAATATCTTCACGTTCTACCATCGGTAAAATCGAGGCATCATCAACGCGCGCTTGACGCTCTTGAAGCGCTACTGCATCATCAATAATTTTTTGTTTTTCATCAGCGGTTAAACTGGTTTCAAGCTCGCGCAGACGGGCATTTTCCTTCTCAACAAGCTCATCGGCTAAGGTATGGCTTGGGTTTAACGTTAAGGTCAGTTTATGCGGATTACTTAACAGTAGACGATCAATCAAATTCGGAATAAATTGCGGATCTTGGATCTCTTCGCGCATCTGTTTTAGCGTATCATCAAACGACAACACATCGAGGGCTTCCCCGCCATGCAATACCGGCGTTAAGCAATCGACAATGAGGCGAAGTCCATAGGGATATCGGTCACCCGTAATTTCACGCGAACTCAATTCAAGCTGATGAAGTACCGCCTCAATATCTTCTTGTGGCACGCCATTTGCTTTCACATCTTCAAGGGTTTTTGTGATAAGTGCATCAATTGCGTCAACCTTATCACTCGATGCCCCTTCTAAACCGCAGGCAAAAAAGGCTTCACGGGTTCCATCTTCAAGCCCACAAAACATTGAAGGAGCTGCACCTAAGTCAGTCGTCTCAAGGACTTTCTGTAGCGGCGAGCTTGAGTTATCGAGTAAAACGCCCTCTAAAATACGCGCACGCATTAGCTCTTTTGCATCGGTAATCGGGTTTAATAACCACGCATTAATCACGTGCGATTGATTCTCTAAAGGCTCTTCTTTTGGAAGCGGATAGACCCCTTCATAACGAATTGGTGCTGTAAAACGCTTCTCATCTGGCACGCTAAAGTCAAAATCTTGATGATCAAAGCGATTTAAAGCACGCTCCTCAAACACCGCTTGGTGATCGGCCGGATCCATATTTCCGTAAGTGATGAAAACACTATTGGATGGATGGTAATGCTTCTTGTGAAACGCCACTAACGCCTCATGGGTGAGGTTCGGAATATCGCTCGGCTCACCGCCTGAATTGTTGTGATAGGTAATCGTTGGGAAGAGATGCTTGGTAATTTCGTGGTAAAGCACTGATCCAATCGAGCTCATCGCCCCTTTCATCTCATTAAAGACCACGCCTTTATAGGTCAGTGGACTTTCAGGATTGGTCATCTCTTCAAATTCTAAACGGTGTCCTTCTTGACGAAAATCAAGATAATCTAATTTAGGGAAGAAGGCCGCATCTAAATAGATATTGAGCAAATTGTAGAAGTCTTTTTTGTTTTGACTTGCAAAGGGATAGGCGGTCCAATCCGATGCAGTGAAAGCGTTCATAAAGGTGTTAAGAGAGCGTCTTATCATCATAAAGAAAGGATCGCGCACGGGGTATTTTTCAGACCCACAAAGCGCTGTATGCTCCAAAATATGAGCGACGCCCGTCGAATCTTCAGGCACCGTTAAGAATCCCACGAAAAAGACATTATTGGTATCGTCACAGGCAAGATGGATGTGCTTTGCTTTTGTTTTTTCATGCACAAACTCTTGAAGTGTAATATTAAGTGACGGAATATAGTTTTCTTTAATAAGTGAAAATGATTGAGTCATCTCTACCTTCGTATTTGGTTATCTAATTGGATTCAACAATGCCACAGTTATGTTTTATCGCCGTTAAAATGCTATACTTACCACAGCGATTTTGTACCGAGGCATAATAATAATCGATAGATTATCGTACCACACCCGACGTACAAATTTTAAGCTTATTGTGAACCATTCTTTACATGTCAGTTAATTTTAAAGGCATTCCGCGCGATGAAATATAGGGTTGTTTTTTTAGGCGATCTAACCGAAGACAAGCCACGACACGAAATCATCAAAGACCTCAGCTCACTGCTTGATTTGAGCACAAAAGAGGTGATCGATCAATTTATCCGTGGCGAAAAAAAAACGCTAATATCGGGCATAAGCAAAATTGATGCCAGCGAGTATTGTGATGCAATTCGTCGCGCTGGTGCAAACTGCTTAGTCGATCTTGATATTGATTACGAAGTCAACTATGAATCAAAATCATCTAACTTAAATGTCGTTGAAAAATCAAAAAATTCCACTCCCATCACTGATGCCACTAAATCGGCCGATACGTTACAAAAAATCAAAGACTCTGCGAAAAAAACAGGCAATGATGGTAAAATCATCTCGAATTCCAAAGTGTCTACTACACTTCCGACGAAATCAACCGACAAACCCTCAACACAATTAGATAACGAGACCCAACGCATGGACCGCGACCCGAGTCATTCTAAGGCTTCTATGAAGCCAACCCAATCGTCACCAAAGGCGGAGATTCCTTCCCTTGAAGATCTTGAAAAACTGCTTGATGCATCGATCGAAAAAGATCACTCCCATCAAAAGCCTCCTGTAGAAACTAAAAGCCCTTCCGTGTCTCGCGCAGCCGTTGATCACAGTACTGATCGAAATGCTCACGCCACAACGCCTGCCCCAAGCGCTCAAGAAGTGCTCGCTTCATTTAAAGAAAATGGCAGTGAAAACAGCCGTAAAAAAACCGGCGACACTCAAATACCCGGCATCGATGATGATTTCCTTTCTATGGATTTAGAAACCCTAAAAGCCACGGTAGCCAAAGAAAAAGAAGCCAAAGAAGCGGAAAAAGCACCTGAAGAGGTAGAAAAAGAACCCCCCTCCAAAAAACAGGTGGGTGCCACCGTCTTGAAAACTTCTAACATTGATCTTTCTGATCTAGAACTCTTAGCGATGCCTGAAAGTAACGAATCAGAACCTACGAAAGAGAAGGTATCACTCCATTCACCAAAGATGGCAGCCGCATTCTCAGGTGTCTCTGATTTAGAATTAGTCAGTTACCCCTCCGAAGAGGCGCAGCGCCCGAAAACGCGCACCCGAAAAGCCGATAACGTTATCTATAAAGATGAAACCCGCTCTGGCTTTCCAGGATTTTACGCGTTTTTTAACTCATCAAAACGTGCCTCACGCCTCTCATTTTTTATCCGCATGATGTGCGTGCTTGTGATGGTCTTTTTTACCGACCGCGTCTTAAATGTTGTGCTCAATAGTGCCGGGAAAAGCATTGATCTTCCTACAGGATTAACCATTATTGTGTCCGCGCTCGTCCTCTTTTTCCTCTCAAGCGCCTTTGTTACCTTTGTAATCCAGCGCCTACGCGACCTTAACCGCTCACCATCACTTGCATTTTTACTGATAATTCCCCTATTAGTCTTTGGGGTGGCGGAATTTTCTCATCGTTATGATGATCTTCGCCAGAAAAACTTAAACTATATCGAAAAAGCAGCATACAGCATTCAGTTGATGCATCCAAAATTTGCACAACAAACCCGGTATACCCTCAATTCTCTCAATCAAAAAATGGCGGAAGCCCCCAATTTCCAAACCTTTTATAAAAATTATCGCATCGTCTTTTATTTAAGTTATTTAACCAATATTTTACTGCTTGGAGCGCTCCTTGCCCTACCAGGAACGCCAGTGGAAAACCCATCAGGCACCCCGCCGAGGGATTCCGATAAGGACCTTGTCTATGGCGGTGGTTTTATCTTAGTAGTAATGCTTTTATCGCTCTTAACTCCGTCGATCATTCGCGATTACGATCTGAAATCGAAAGAATTTGATCTTGACCTTTTCCAGAGCATTTCACTCATTAAAAAGCTCGATCCTGCGGAGCGCGATCACGCCTTAAAAGCGATTACTGAGTAAGAAATAACGTCGCTCACTTTTAAAAACCGCTCCTTGAGTTTTCAAGCGTGCGGTTTTTTATCATCTGTTTCGATATAATGCTATAATTACCGATCGATTCTCGCCTATGCACGTTGTTAATATCGAGAGATTATTAATTTATTAACTTTTTTATTTCTATAGAATAATTACATGAAGAACATCCGAAATTTTTCAATTATTGCCCACATCGACCATGGAAAATCCTCCCTCGCCGATCAGTTCATCACGATCTGTGAAGGGCTTTCTGCACGGGAAATGGAGGATCGCGTCTTAGACTCAATGGATCTTGAAAAAGAGCGCGGTATTACCATTAAAGCGCAATGTGTCTCTCTTGACTACAAAGCAGATAATGGCGAAACCTATCACTTAAACTTTATCGATACCCCCGGCCACGTCGACTTCTCTTATGAAGTATCGCGCTCGCTCTACGCTTGTGAAGGAGCGCTACTCGTTGTTGATGCTGCTCAAGGGGTGGAAGCGCAATCGGTTGCGAACTGCTATACCGCCATTGATTTGGGGCTCGAGGTGATTCCAGTTCTCAATAAAATTGACCTTCCCGCCGCTGATCCTGATCGCGTTGCAACAGAAATTGAAGATATTATCGCCATTGAAGCGCTTGACGCGGTACGCTGTTCAGCAAAATCAGGCCTTGGGGTACGTGATGTTCTTGAAGATATGATCAAAAAAATTCCGGCACCGAAAGGCGATCCGGATGCACCATTAAAAGCGCTTATTATCGACTCATGGTATGACCAATATGTTGGCGTTATTTCGCTTGTGCGAATTTTTGATGGAACGCTCAAAGCCGGCGACCGCATCCGCGTTATGAGCACGAAAGATACCCACGATGTGGATCACGTTGGTGTTTTTACTCCTGTGCGTAAAAATCTTCCGCAACTCTCCGCGGGCCAAGTAGGCTTTGTAATCGCAGGAATTAAAGATATTGATGGCGCGCCGGTTGGGGATACGTTAACCCTTGACCGAAATCCTGCCGATAAAGCCGTTCCCGGATTCCAAACCGTCCAGCCGCGGGTTTTCTCAGGGCTCTTCCCTGTGGATTCTGAAGATTATGAAGATCTGCGTGAAGCGCTAAAACGCCTTCGCCTCAATGATGCATCGCTCCACTTTGAGCCTGAAACCTCGCAAGCGCTAGGCTTTGGCTTCCGCTGCGGATTCCTTGGAATGCTCCATATGGAGATTATCCAAGAGCGTCTCGAGCGTGAATACGATCTTGATCTCATTACCACAGCACCAACGGTGATTTATGAAGTGCTCCGTACCGATGGTGAAGTAGTCTATGTTGATAATCCGGATGGCCTGCCTGAGCAGACCCATATTGATGAAATTCGTGAGCCGATTATTCTCGCGAACATCTTAACCCCGCAAGAGTTTATCGGAAACATCATGAAACTCTGTATGGAAAAACGCGGCGTACAACTCGATATGGTCTATGCCGGAAATCAAGTTCAGCTTAAATTTGAGCTCCCCATGAGCGAAGTGGTGCTAGACTTCTTCGATAGACTTAAATCAGTCTCGCGCGGATACGCTTCCTTTGATTATGAATTTATCCGTTATCAGGCGGCGAATCTTGTGAAGGTGGATGTCTTAATTAACGGCGAAAAAGTCGATGCGCTTGCGCTGATTACTCACCGTGATAATGCGGCATATCAAGGCCGTAAGCTCGTTGAAAAGATGCGTGAACTGATTCCAAGACAGCAGTTTGAAATTGCGGTACAAGCAGCGATTGGCTCACAAATTATCGCCCGTACCAACGTTCGCGCGCTCCGTAAAGACGTGACTGCGAAATGTTACGGAGGGGACGTGAGCCGTAAACGCAAACTGCTTGAGAAACAGAAAGAGGGTAAAAAACGCATGAAGCAAGTGGGCAGCGTTGAGATCCCACAAGAGGCGTTCTTAGCGGTTCTCAAGGTGGACGAATAATCCACCCTTATTGGACACGACGTAAATAATCCAGAGGATTTAAGAGGAAAATACATTCATTATGGCCAATCTGACCTACTTTATTTCGATTGCGATCATTATCGCAACGCCGATTACCGGAATTATTCTGCTACTCGATCGCTTTTTTTGGCAGAAAAATCGTACCGACCAAGATAAACTTCCGGCGCTGGTGGATTGGTCGAAATTCCTCTTTCCTGTGGTCCTATTTGTGAGTGTGCTCCGCTCATTTATCGCCGAACCCTACATTATTCCGAGCGGATCGATGCAACCGACCCTCTATGAGGGCGATATGATTGTGGCGAACAAATGGTCCTTTGGCCTACGTTATCCCATCACCAACAAACGCATCTTTAGCGAGCGCGGTGAAGGGATTGAGCGTGGCGATGTGGCGATCTTTAAATACCCAAAAGATGAGCGCATCAATTACGTTAAACGCATCGTCGGCGTACCGGGCGATAAAGTCGATTACCGCAATAAGCGCCTTACCATTAATGGTATCCCGTTAGAGTATGAAAAACTTGGCCCTGCCCGCGACCCGGAGGAGGACCTTTTTATCCGTGAAACCATGCCGTCGAAAGAAGGTACGATCGATTATACGATCCAAAATTCACGTTATCTCACCGATGCAGACTTTTTTGTAGCGGCTCAATTTCCCATTATCATTCCAGAAGGCAAATATTTAGCCATGGGCGACAATCGCGATAACAGCGCGGATAGCCGTTTCTGGGGCTTTGTCGATGATGATCAAATGCTCGCAAAAGCGAACTTCATCTGGATGAACTATAAATGTCTCTTTAAATTTAAAGATTGCGATCGAATCTTTACAACGATTAAATAAGTTATGGATTTATTACTCACAAAGTTAAATTACACCTTTCAAAATATAAAACTTTTAAAACAAGCGCTCATTCACCGGTCCTATTCGGAAACGAACAACGAGCGCCTTGAGTTTTTAGGTGATGGCTGTCTTAACTTTATCGTGGCTGAAGCGTTATTTAGACGCCTCCCCGACGCAAAAGAAGGCGAACTTTCTAACCTCCGCTCCCACCTTGTAAAAGAGGAAACATTGGCGGAAATTGCACTACAATTAGGGCTTAATCACTATATTATTCTAAGCCACGGCGAGAAAAAAAATGACGGCGCGATGCGCCCGAGCACCCTTGCCGATACCTTAGAAGCGATCTTGGGAGCCATCTTTTTAGACTCCTGCTTTGGCACCGTTCGCCGCGTTATTTTGGAGCTCTACGAGCCCTATTTCGCTCGCATTAAAAACCAAGGCATCAAAGATCTTAACGAACACTTTAAAGATCCGAAAAGCCGCCTGCAAGAGAAATTACAAGCGCTCAACAAAGAGATTCCTGTCTATGAAATTATCGAGATTTCAGGCAAAGATCACGAGCAGTTATTTAAAGTCGCTTGCCGCTTTGAAGGTCACATCTCCACTGCTGAAGGAACAAGTAAAAAACGCGCGGAACAGAAAGCCGCACGCTTAATGTTGGATAAATTATCATGAAAAAATCAGGTTTCGTCTCCATCGTCGGTCGCCCTAATGTTGGGAAATCGACCTTGATGAATCACATCATCAAACAGAAAATTAGCATCACCTCCAATAAGCCGCAAACAACGCGCCACGCCATTACCGGCATCTATACCGACGACTCAACGCAGATCGTCTTTTTAGATACCCCCGGCATTCACACCAATTTGCAATCCGCCCTTAACCGCCAATTAAACCGTACCGCGATGAGCTCGCTAACGATGGCAAACGCGGTGATTTTCATGGTGGAAGCGATGCGCTTTAATGACGATGACAATAAAGTTTTGCAAAAGCTCAAAGATCTTGAAATTCCTATTATTCTCCTTATTAACAAGGTGGATAATATCGAAAATAAAGAGGCGTTATTGCCGTTTCTTCAAGAGATGATGGCCAAACACGACTTTGCGGAGATCGTCCCCATTTCAGCCAATCAAGATCGCTCCTGCGACCTTGTGGTCTCAACCCTTGAAAAATATCTGCCTGAGCAAGAATTTATGTATGGCGAGGATGAGATCACCACGGTCACAAGCTCATTTTTAGCCTCTGAAGTGCTACGCGAAAAACTGACCCGTCGCCTCAATCAAGAGCTTCCCTATGCGATCACTGTTGAAGTGGAATCCTTTAAAATTGAGGGCAATCTCTACCGCATTCACGCCGTGATTTGGGTAGAAAAAGAGAGCCAAAAAGGAATTGTGATCGGCAAACAAGGTCGCGCCCTTCGCGATGCGAGCACTCAAGCCCGTGAAGCATTGGAAAAACTCTTTGATGCAAAAGTCTTCCTAAAAGCACACGTTAAAGTGCGTGAAGGCTGGTCAAATGATGCCGACGCGCTTCATTCGCTTGGCTATAAAGAGCTTCAATAAGATGGATACCGAGAGGGTTGCTTGCAATCCTCTTTTTCGTTGCAACGTTGCATGCCCTGCATTCAACCCCGTTTAGATTGAGTTGAGGTTTTGTGAATCGTTCCTCTACGTTAAAAAATGTGACCTCCCTTCACCCCTTATCAGGTGCGATGTGGATGGTCATTGCCGGGATGGCTTTTGCGGCCATCAATGTGATGACGCCGGCGCTCAGTACGAAATACCCCGATTTTAGCTCCGGCTGGATCGCTTTTTATCAATATCTCTTTGCGCTCATCTTAATTTTTCCCTATATCGCTCAATTTGGGCTGAAAAAAGTTCTTACAACGCGCCATTTTATGACGCACTTTTGGCGCATTATCGCCGCCGTGGTGGGCATACAATTTTGGATTAAGGCGCTTACACTCCAATTTCCCATTGGTGAAGGAGTCGCCCTTTTGATGACCTCGCCTCTTTTTGCAAGTTTAGGGGCTTTTTTACTCTTAAAAGAGCGATTTACCCCAGTACGCGCCCTAGCGACCATTACCGGTTTTATCGGCGCAATTATCATCTTAAATCCCAATACTAGCAACTTTAATATCGCGGCCATTTTCCCGCTGCTTGCGGCTTTTTTCTGGGCGCTTCATTCACTGATGATTAAATATCTGTCCGATAAAGATCATCCGCTGACGATGGTGACCTATATGTATCTTTTGATGATTCCGATCAACCTCATTGTGGCGATGACGATGAATTTTAGCACCACCGAGCTTCATATTGAGATCCCGGGAAGATCCCTACTGTTTAGCTTAATTGCGCTCGGATTTTTTACCGCAATTGCCCAATATGCCATTGCTAAAGCCTACGCCGCCGCCGACGCCATCTTTATCCAGCCCTTTGATTATCTAAAACTGCCACTCAATGTGTTGCTCGGTTACCTGATTTTTGAT
>JAAZCI010000305.1 GCA_012513365.1 Lysobacteraceae bacterium | reverse complement strand
GTTCATAAACTGATTGAGCGCCACACCATCGAGATTGCACCGCTCGCCTTTATGCGTGGTCGCACCTTAAATGATGCCTTTATTATTCTCGATGAAGCGCAAAATACCACTATCGAACAGATGAAGATGTTTTTAACGCGAATCGGGTTTGGCTCAACCGCTGTTGTAACAGGGGATGCCTCCCAGATCGACCTGCCGCGCCATCTCACCTCGGGGCTTAATCATGCGATTAAAACCTTGGACGGCGTTGACGGTATCGGCATTAGCTACTTTACTGCTGTAGACGTTGTGCGCCACCCGCTCGTAGCCAAAATTATTAACGCTTACGAAATTGCAGAAGCGAATGATGAAGCGGAGCGAGAAGCCCGTAAACTTCGCCGTGAAGCGATGCGCAAAGAGCACAATGAGGAACCGACATGGAATTAACCCTCAATCTCATTAACAACACCGAGCATACCCTTCCGGAAGAGACTGAGTTTAAGCGCTGGATTGAAACCGCGCTCAAAATGGCTCAGTATGATAAGCCAAGCGATGTCGCGATCCGCTTTGTGGAAAATGAAGAAATTCAAACCCTCAATCGGGAGTATCGCGATAAAGATAAACCCACCAATGTGCTCTCCTTTCCCTTTGAAGTGCCCGATTTTATCGATGAACATATTCCAACGCTCGGCGATATTATTATTGCCATGGATGTAATCATTCAAGAGGCAGCTGAACAAGAAAAAACCGTAAACGCCCATTTAACCCATATGACCGTGCACGGAACGCTCCACCTTTTAGGTTTTGATCACATTACCGATGAGGAAGCTGAGGAGATGGAAGGGCTTGAGATTCAAATTTTGGCGGAACTCGGTCTACCCAATCCCTATCTTGAACGTTAATCAATGTTCGATGCTCGCTAATTAATGCTGATAAAGGAGTTTTATGACCCAAACACAATCCAATAAAACTGATCAAGCACCGATCAAATCCTCTACGCCTCCACCTAAAACAGCGGGCGGTTATGCGGTGATCTGGATCTTGATGTTTATCTTTAATTTCGTCTTTACCCGCCCGAAAATGATCGTGCCGGTCTCGATTATCGCCGTCTTTATGATCTTTTTAGCCGGTGCCCTCTTTAAAGAGCGGAAAAATCTCCGCCCCTTTGCACTCTTTGCCGGTATTACGGCGATTGCATTTATCTCAACGACCTATGTGGGCACGATTTTACTTGAATATCCGGTGACAAACCTTCTTGATATTCAGGCGCCGACTCTCTATGTCACTCTCTTTTATCTTTTTGCCTTTTTAAATGCGGCGAACTTTATGACGATCGGCCCGGTGCTCTTTCGTTATCTGAATCGTCCCCGCGGGATTATCATTTCGATTCTCGCCAACGCCCTACTCTTTGCCGGCATTATCTACGGCATGCGTAAATTTGTAGAGATCTATATTATTCCCGCGCTCGCATAAAAAGCATCCGACACAAAAAAGCGAATCACCTCTTTCATAAAAGAATCCGGGATTCGCTTTTTTCTTGTCGCCTATTTAGCGATTATTTCGGTTTTCGCGCAATCATCACCGCACGTTTTGGCGCAGGATAGCCTTCAATCGTTTTAGTGCGATCATTGGGATCTAAAAAGTCCGGCAGTGAGAGATAATCCATCCACTCGGTAGTACGCTGTTCATCGAGGGTTGTGACCGATAGATC
>JAAZCI010000304.1 GCA_012513365.1 Lysobacteraceae bacterium | reverse complement strand
GTCAAACGAAGCATTTAACTCAGAATTAGGTAAAAGAGTAACAATGACCATTTTAAGTGAGATTTTAGATTTTAATAAAGAGTTCGTTGATGCAAAAGAGTATGGCGAACTGCGTACGGATAAATATCCTAGCCGTGAAATCGCGATTTTAACCTGTATGGATGCGCGCATCGTGGAATTATTACCGAAAGCGATGGGCATCAAAAATGGGGACGCGAAGATCATCAAAAACGCCGGCGCATTAGTGAGTCACCCTTGGGGTGCGGTGATGCGTAGCCTGATTGTGGCAGCGCTTGAATTTAATGCAAAAGAGATCTTAGTGATCGGGCACACCGACTGTGGTATGCGCGGATTTGAGCCACAACATCTTCTCGATAAAGCGATGAAATGTGGCATCAAAGAAGAGACCATCACCACCCTTCGTAACGCCGGGATTGATCTTGATGGCTGGTTACGCGGGTTTGATAATGTGGCCGATTCGGTGCGTTATACCGTTGAAAAAGTAAAAAATCATCCACTCATGCCGCAACATGTCGCCATTCACGGCCTTGTGATGCATCCAACGACCGGGAAACTTCATACCGTGGTTGATGGCTATAAAAATGAGACCAATCCCAATATTCCAGATCTCCTTCAATCTTATCAAAAAGAGGGAACGGTGCCATGCTGCTGTTCAGGCGATCACCTTGAAGATTGCAGCGTCTCTGAGTTAGAACTGAGTGATGCCGTGGACCCGAATAAAAGTGCGGTCGCCGCTGAGATTGAATCAGCAACCAAAAAAGCGTAATCGCTTTCATTCATTGTTAATTTAAAAAGAGACTATGACAAAGAAAATTTACTTAGCCAATCCTCGCGGTTTTTGTGCGGGGGTTGACCGAGCGATCACCATTGTGGAGCGTGCCCTTGATATCTTTGGCGCGCCGATCTATGTGCGTCACGAAGTGGTGCATAATAAATATGTGGTCGATACCTTAAACGATCGCGGCGCGATTTTTGTAAACGAGCTCGATGAAGTGCCTGATGGAAAGATTGTGATCTTTTCTGCGCACGGCGTATCAAAAGCGGTGCAAGCGGAAGCGGAGCGTCGCGGGTTAAAAGTATTTGATGCCACTTGTCCGCTTGTGACAAAAGTGCACTTAGAAGTGAGCCGATTTGCCATCGACGGGAAAGATACCGTATTGATCGGCCACGCAGGTCACCCGGAAGTGATCGGGACGATGGGGCAGTTTGATACCTCGCACGGCGGGAAAATGCACCTCATTGAAACCGTTGACGATGTCGATGCATTGGTGGAAAAGGTCAATAATCCGGATAACGTTGCTTATGTGACGCAAACAACGCTTTCGCTCGATGATACGTCAAAAATTATCGATCGTCTCAATGAGTGTTTTCCTAATATCGAAGGGCCGAAAAAGAGCGATATCTGTTACGCAACGCAAAATCGCCAAGATGCGGTGAAAAATCTTGCGGAGAAATGCTCACTCATTTTGGTAGTCGGTTCGAAAAATAGCTCAAACTCCAATCGTCTCCGCGAACTTGCGGAAAATGAAGGGGCGGAGGCGTATCTCATAGACCGCGCAACCGATATTGATCTTGTGTGGCTTGAGACTCATGAGAAAATTGGAGTCACTGCCGGCGCGTCCGCTCCGGATATCTTAGTGCGTGAAGTGATCGAGTGTCTTCAAAATGAAGGGGGCGCAACGCTTGAAGGGGATATGCCTGGAACGCCGGAAGATATCGTCTTTGCGCTACCGAAACCGCTTCGTTTATATATCGAAACACGCGATCCAAAAGAATTAAAATATGGATCGGACAATCTTAGCGATCGACAGAGCGATTAAAGTCGATTAAGAGAGATTAAAAAAACAGACATAAAAAAACCGCAGGGCGTTATTAACACTCTGCGGTTTTTCTTTATGCGTTATAAATTGATGTTATAAATTGACGGGGCTAGAGGAAGAGATGGAACGCGGGATTATCTGACTCATCGGCATATTCGTAGCCAAGACGATCGAGGAAATCCTCAAATTCACGATTATTCTTCTCATCATTCGGGACCTGCATTCCAACGAGCACGCGGCCATAGTCCGAGCCGTGATTGCGATAGTGGAAGAGGCTAATATTCCATTTGCTCTCCATCGTCGCTAAAAACTGCATCAGTGCGCCGGGGCGTTCCGGGAAGACAAAGCGGAGTAGGCGTTCATCGGTAATGTGATTCGCTTTCCCGCCGACCATGTGACGAATATGCACTTTCGCCATCTCGTTATCACTAAGATCAACAACGGCAAAGCCTTGCTCTTGCAGTTTCGCGATAATGCTCTCTTTTTCCACATCAGCGCCGGTCAATTGAATGCCCGCAAAGCCAACCGCGGTACTCGGATCGGCAAAGCGGTAGTTAAACTCGGTGATGCTGCGTTTACCGATCATATCGATAAAGTTTTTAAAGCTGCCGGGAATCTCAGGGATCGATACCGCAAGCAGTGCCTCGGTTTTTTCGCCAAGTTCGGCACGTTCTGCGGCGTAGCGAATGCGCTCAAAGTTAACGTTAGCACCGCTTAAAATCCCGCCCACATGTTTAAAACCGTGATCGTGATGTTGTTGTAGATATTTTTTAATCCCCGCAACGCTTAATGCCCCGGAAGGTTCGCTCGCCGCACGGGTATTGTTGAAGATATCTTTCATCGCCGCACAAATCTCATCGGTGCTCACGGTAACGATATCATCGACATATTGGAGCGCTAGATCAAAGGTGAGCTCGCCCACTTTTTTAACCGCCGTACCATCGGCAAACGTGCCCACTTGATCGAGGGTAATGCGCTCTTTTTTCTTAAGAGATTCGAGCATTGAGGCCGATTCTTCCGGTTCAACGCCGATAATTTTACACTCTGGGCGAATCGCTTTGACATATTTGGCAACGCCCGCAATGAGGCCCCCACCGCCAACGGGAATAAAGATCGCGTCGAGATCGGGTTGCTGTTCGAGCATCTCTTTACCGATGGTACCTTGTCCGG
>JAAZCI010000303.1 GCA_012513365.1 Lysobacteraceae bacterium | reverse complement strand
CTCACCCCTGAAAAATCGGCCCCGATTAAGATGTGGACCAAAGGCGTTCCCGTTGAAGAGGCCGCGAAAGAACAGCTCATTAAAACGGCGAGCTTACCGATCATTTTTAAGCATCTTGCCGTGATGCCCGATGTTCATTATGGGCTTGGATCAACGGTTGGAAGTGTTATTCCAACGCAAAAGGCGATTATTCCGGCGGCGGTCGGCGTTGATTTAGGCTGTGGCATGATGGCGGTGAAGACCTCCCTTGTGGCAAGCGATCTTCCCGATAATTTAAAACCCCTTCGAATTGCGCTTGAGACAGCGATTCCCCATGGCCGAAGCGGTAATGGTAAGCGGAAAAAAGATGTGGGTGCGTGGGATGAGCCGCCTAAAATTGTCGATCGTTATTGGGCAAAACTTGAACCCCGTTTTAAAGCGCTCACCGATAAATATCCCCGCTTTATTAAGACCAATAATTATAAACATCTTGGGACGCTCGGGACGGGCAATCACTTTGTGGAGGTCTGCCTTGATCTTGAGGGTGGCGTTTGGATTATGCTGCACAGTGGCTCGCGCGGTGTGGGTAATGCCATTGGAAGCTATTTTATTGAGATTGCCAAAAAAGAGATGGAGCAACATCTTGCCAATCTCCCCGATGCCAATTTGGCCTATTTAGAAGAGGGGAGCCAATATTTTAACGATTATGTCAATGCCGTTGAGTGGGCGCAAGAGTATGCGCGTTTTAATCGTGAAGTGATGATGCATAACGCCATTTTAGCGATGCGCTCGGTGATTGAAAAAACCTTCACCATTGAGGAGGAAGCGGTTAATTGCCATCATAATTATGTGGAAAAAGAGACCCATTTTGGCGAAGAGATCTATGTTACTCGGAAAGGGGCTGTCTCGGCACGAAAAGGCGAACTTGGGATTATTCCAGGCTCGATGGGCGCAAAAAGTTATATCGTCCGCGGGCTTGGCAATGAAACAAGTTTTTGCTCATGCTCCCATGGTGCGGGACGGGTGATGAGCCGGACGCAAGCGAAAAAGCGCTTCTCTCTTGAGGATCATAAACGCGCAACAGAAGGCGTCGAATGTCGTAAAGATCGTGATGTGATCGATGAAACGCCGATGGCTTATAAAGATATCGATGCGGTGATGGCCGCCCAGCAAGATTTGGTCGAAGTGGTGTATCAGCTTAAACAGATTGTCTGTGTGAAGGGATAATAAAAAGCTTCCCACGATTATGATTTTTAAGGATCACATCGGGGAAGCTTTTATCAATCTGAGCCGATTATTTTTGACTTAAATCCACCACAAAACGCCCTTTAATCGCGCCTTGCATCATTTTTTCGGCAATCTCAATCGACTCTTCGAGCGAGATGGTCGTTGCATAATCGGACAGAAATGGCGTCGTCATATATTCATTGAGGAGTTCCCACGCTTTTTCTCGGCGCTCCATCGGTGCATAGACGCTATCAATTCCGTAGAGCGTTACCCCGCGTAAAATAAAGGGTGCCACATTTCCCGGAAAATCCATTCCCTGCGCTAAACCGCACGCCGCAATCGCCCCACCATACTCAATTTCAGAGGCGATATTGGCTAGCGTATGGGAGCCCACCACATCCACCGCCGCTTGCCAGCGCGCTTTTTTAAGCGGACGACCGGCTTCATAATAGGGCTGTGCGGGTTCAATGGCTTTTGCACCGAGCTTATTGAAAAACTCCGTCTCTTCCACTTTAGAGGTGAGCGCCGTGACGGAAAATCCAAGCTGGCTTAAGAGATAGATCGCCACGAGTCCAACGCCGCCCGTTGCCCCTGAGACTAAAATATCCCCACGATCGGGTTTAATGCCATGTTGCAGTAAGCGCTGAACGCAAAGCGCCGCGGTATATCCGGCAGTTCCAAGCGCCATCGTATCCCATTCTGAGAGATTATCCGGCACCTCAATAAGCCATTTTGATTTAACGAAAATATAATCCGATAATCCGCCCCAGTGAGTTTCGCCAAGCCCATTACCATTGACTAAAACGCGATCGCCCTTTTTAAAATACCCGCTCTGATCCTGAATGACCTCGCCGACGGCATCAATTCCGGCAATCATCGGGAAGCGACGGGCTATTTTCCCCGTCCCCGTAATCGCTAAGGCATCTTTATAATTGAGCGTCGAATAAGCCACTTTGACCAATACTTCACCCTCTTCCTGTTGTAATTCTTTTAAACTAACTACTTTAATCCCTGCAACCGAATCGCCGTTTTCTTTTTGTTCAAGCACTAGTGCACGAAATGACATAAAGACTCCTCTTGAATAATTGTTATCAGACCATGCTCTCTATAATAACGCGATTATTCAAAATTCCTATAACGATGCATAAATATAGTGATGTCTTTGTAAATATATGTTAAGAATCGGCTTTTTTGATCTGGATCTATGGGCTAAAATGCTCATTT
>JAAZCI010000302.1 GCA_012513365.1 Lysobacteraceae bacterium | reverse complement strand
TGGCGTAACGACAATGTGGTCGTGATTGGTCGCGGGCAAAATCCATGGAAAGAGTGCAATACGCGCCTGATGGAAGAGGATGACATTATGCTCGCGCGCCGTCACAGTGGCGGGGGTGCGGTGTTTCAGGATCTTGGCAATAGCTGTTTTACCTTTATGGCCGGTAAACCGGGGTATGACCGAAAAATCTCAACAAAAATTGTGCTCGATGCGCTCAATTCTCTAGAGATTCCCGCCATCGATTTTGGGCGTAATGATATTGTGATTGAACAAGGCGATGGGGTACGTAAAATTTCAGGATCAGCCTTTCGTGAGCGCCCTGATCGTGGGTTTCATCACGGCACGCTGTTATTAGACGTTAATCTCGATTCGCTCGCAAAATATTTAAATCCCGACCCGAAAAAGCTCAAAGCAAAGGGCATTACCTCAGTGCGTTCTCGGGTGGAAAACTTAAAAAATCTCTACCCAAATCTCACTCATGAAGATCTCTTTGAAGCACTCGTGCAAGCATTTTGCAATCATTACGGGGTTGAGGTGACGCCTGAATATATCTCGCCCGACAATACCCCGAATCTCCCCGGATTTGAGAAGCAATACGCGCTGCAACAAGCATGGGATTGGAATTTTGGTTCAGTGATGGAGTTTAGCCATCATCTCTCCGAGCGCTTTACTTGGGGCGGAATTGATCTTCATCTCAACGTCAATCGCGGGGTCATTACAGAGGCGAAACTCTTTACCGATAGTTTAGTGCTCGATCCGCTCGAGGTGCTTGAAAATGCGCTCCCGGGAAAACGCTATGAACCGAGCGAAATCGAAGCGATGTTTCCGCCTCTTCAAATTGCCGCGCCTGAATTTAAAGCGCCGCTCGAAGAGCTGAAAACCTGGCTCGTCAATGCCATTAAATAATATTTAAAAATCATAAAAAAACTGCAGAGCATTTAAATAAATCCCTGCGGTTTTTACATTAAAGACCTAATCGATTAAAGCAGCGCTGCGCCAGTTAACCGTTCGAGCACTTTAAGCGGTGCCAGCTCTGGATTTTTAAGCCCATTCACATCAATTAAGTAGGTCTGCTCAAGCATATATTGCCCGCTCATCGCCGCATGCGGCACCTGATCGGCGTAACAGACCCACGTCGCGCCGGGGAAGAAATCCACATCCCACTGCACGCCATTTTTCTGATACTCAAGATCCGCCTTCATCGCATCGTGCATCGCGAGCATCAGATGATCGTAATGCGTGCGGCGGCTTTTCGTGATGTGCAATTTATCTTGAATCCAACTCGCCATCGGTGAGTAGGGTTTTAATCCCGGAAGCACGCGCTTTGCAAGCATTTCAAAGGATTCCCCCACACGCCCCGATCTCGGCCCACCATGGGGATTAATATTGTTAAAAATCCGTAAAATACGATTGCCATGGATCGGACGCGATGGAAAGGCATCCACATGAAGTCGCGTATCATCTTTGCGCCAGGAGTTTTTATCCTGCCACTTAGCAATCTCATGCACGCGAAGACTATTCACCGGCTCAATAAGATGGCCTTTATAGTTCGGTAACAGCGTTACTATGCTTTTGTGGACGCATAGTAACGCTCAAGGAGTGCCTTAATCACCGGCTCATTGGCAGGATCAACCACACCGCGAAGCTGATCTTTCTCCACATTATAGCTGATGTTTTTACGCTTAGGATCCACAAGTTCTGGGCCAAGTAACGCCGCTTCCGTCTCGGTCAAATCAAACTTTAAATTGGGAAAAAAGAGGACATTTCCCGCCTCAAGCGTATCGATAATCTCACTTGTTTCCGGCGCTTCAAAATCCCATGAAGTGTGCGGTAATTCTAAAATGGGGGCGCTTAACGCCGTTCTGTCCGTCATCATTTACTCCTTGCCACCCACATCGGCAGCCGCCATCCCATCTGAATCCCGCTGATTGGCATATTGTTCATTTAACGATAATAACAAGCAGATTCAAATGGTAATCGTTTACAATTAAGTAATTAATTATACAAAAATAATCCAAAATGTCATCTAATTGTCATGATTTTATGATATAGAGCGTAAAAATCGTCGGGCATAAGGCTTATCTGCCCATTATCCTTGGATTATCCATTCGTTATTCACAAGGTTATCCACATTCTAAAGTTGCCGATCCCCCTAAAATCGGCTACTATTTGATCATCTTCAATCTGCATAAAAAGCGTCCATCTGCCGATTAAATTTGCCCAATGCCTTTTTAATCTGTACAATGCTACGCGTTTTGTGTGTAACAACTTTATGGATAGAGGAAACGATGCAAAAAATGATCATCACCGGCCCTCAAGGCACTGCTTTTCAAGCAGTTCTTTCTCTATTTATTAGATTTTTTTGAAAACCGACAATGAAGTCGGTTTTTTTTTGAGCCAAAATTTTTTTAACTTAAAAAAAGAGAGCATTTATGACGCGCCCAACGAAACCGATTATCGCCCTAGACTTCCCGAACTATCTCGAGACCAAAGCCTTTTTAGAATTGATGCCGGCCGATGAAAAACTCTATATCAAAATTGGTATGGAACTTTTCTATAACGAAGGCCCGATGTTAGTTGAAACCTTAAAAGCGCGCGGCTATGAAGTCTTCCTCGATTTAAAACTCTACGATATTCCTAATACGGTTAAAAGTGCGATGATCGGCCTTGCAAAACTTGGCGTTGATATGGTGAATGTTCACGCAGCGGGCGGAAAACGCATGATGGAAGCGGCGCTCGAAGGCCTTGATATCGGCACTCGTGCGGGGAAAACGCGCCCGCATCTTATCTCAATTACCCAGCTCACCTCGATGACGGAAGCGGAGATGCAGCGGGAGCAAGGCGTGCAAATGTCACTCCTTGAATCGGTCATTAACTACAGTCAGCTCACTCATGAAGCGGGACTTGATGGGGTGGTTTGTTCGGCTCAAGAAGCGCAAAAAGTAAAAGAAAATACTCATGGAGAATTTCTCTGCGTCACCCCGGGGATTCGTCTTGCCTCCGATGCGGCCGACGATCAGCGCCGTATTATGACCCCGCATCAAGCGCGCCTCAATGGCTCAAGTTATATCGTGGTCGGTCGCTCGATTACGCAAGCGGCGGATCCTCTACAAGCGTATTACACTGTTAAATCTGAATGGGAAAAATAATTATGAACGTTGCAAAAGAAGTGGCAAAACGCCTTATCTCAATCGATGCGGTTTCACTCTCACCGGATGCCCCTTTCACTTGGGCATCGGGCATCAAATCGCCAATCTACTGCGATAACCGCTTAATTGTGAGTTATCCTGCGGTACGTAAATTTATCTCAAAACGTTTAATTGAGATGATCGAACGCGAATTTCCTGAAGTTGAAGTGATCGCAGGAACGGCAACCGCCGGGATTCCGCACGCTTCATGGGTCTCAGCCGTTCTTGAAAAACCGATGGTCTATGTACGCAGCTCACCGAAAAAACATGGTCGCGGCAACATGATCGAAGGCATCGTGGAGAAAGGTAAAAAAGTGGTGATCGTTGAGGATTTAATCTCAACAGGTGGCAGCTCCATCACCTGTGCAAAAGCCTTAGAAGAAGCGGGATGCGAGGTCATTGGCGTTGCGGCAATCTTCTCTTATGAGCTCCCCTCAGCAACGAAAAACTTTGCCGAACAAGGCAATTTAAAACATGTGACGTTAAGCAATTACCCCGCACTGTTAGAAGTGGCGCTTGACGAAAAAATGATTACCGAAGCGCAGCTCGGCGTCATTACCGAATGGAATAAAGATCCTGAAAACTGGGGCAAATAGAGCATGACTGCGGAAAAAATTATCATTGAAAAAGGCGATAAGAAAACCCTTCTCGCCTCCACGATGGGCTATGCAATGGATGGCCTCGACATTATGATCCTCGGCTTTGCGATGGTGCTGATTCGAAATGAATTTGGCCTGTCCCACGCTGAAGGCGGTATGATTCAGACCCTAACCCTAATCGGGACGGTGCTTGGCGGCATTATCTTTGGTATGCTCGCCGATAAATATGGTCGCGTTCGCGTCTTTAACTGGACCATTTTGCTCTTCTCGCTCTTTACAGGGCTTGCGGCCTTTGCCCCGAATGCTGAAAGTTTTGTAGTGTTGCGCTTTATTGCAGGGCTTGGACTGGGTGGCGAATTTGGGATCGGGATGACGCTGGTGGCGGAAACTTGGCCAGCGAAAAAACGCTCACGAGCCACCTCGGTTGTAGCAATTGGATTCCAGATCGGTATTGTCCTTGCGGCGCTGACAAATCTCTTTGTCTCCCCTCATTTTGGCTGGCGCGGAATGTTCTTAGTGGGCGCACTTCCCGCTCTACTTGTGTGGTGGGTTCGCCATAATCTTGATGAGCCGGAGATGTGGAAAGCGGTCAAACGTCAAAACAAAAACAAGATCTCCATCAAACCGCTCTTTAAAGATCGCCGTACCACGATTACAACACTTGGCCTCATTATCGCAACGAGTGTGCAAAACTTTGGCTTCCACGGCATTATGGTGTGGATGCCATCGGTCCTTCTTGAAGAGCATGGCCTAAAACTCTCGGACATCACCTTCTGGACCTTTATTACCGCTGCCGGCATGATCGTCGGGACGCTCATTTTCGGGCAAGCGGCGGATCGATATGGTCGTCGCCCTACTTATATCTTCTTCCTGTTAGTAAGCGCGGGCTTTGTCTGGATCTACTTCCAACAAACAAACCTTGTGTTAATTATCGGGCTTGCAGCGCTATTAGGATTCTTTGTCAACGGCATGATGGGCGGCTATGGTGCGCTCTTATCGGAGCATTATCCCACTGAAGTTCGCTCCTCGGCACAAAACATTATCTTTAATGTGGGTCGTGGTGTAGCAGGATTTGCTCCCTTTATCATCGGGTCACTCTCGAAAGATCATTCGTTAAGCGTAGCGCTTGGCGCAATCTCAGGGGTCTATCTTCTCTCAGCTGCTGCCTTTGTCTTTATGATTCCAGAAACCAAAGGGAAAGCACTCGAATAACGATGAGTATCGCTTCAAACCTACAAAAGTTGTCTTAAGAACCACAACTTTATAATTATCGCCTCTCCTCAGAGAGGCTTTTTTATACTTCAAAATCAAGAAACTCACTCCATTCACCGAAGTTTCAGCGCTCCATTAAAATCTCCCATGGCGCACTTCCAAATGATTGATCCATTATCCCACTCTTATCCTCAAGTTATCAAATGGCTTATCCACAAGGTTATCCACATTTATCATTCAAACGAGCATAAACACAAAAAAGTTATCCCCGAAGTTATCCACAACCCTTTCCCATGAAATTGTGGATATCCCCATCTTTTATCCAAAAAGTGTCCGTTAACGGATAACTATGTCTCCCTTTAAAAACACAATGTTTTTTTAAACACCTTTTTAGGTCATTTTAGATTTACATGTGTGCTTCAATTACGATCAAAAACTTATTCACTGATACGCTTTTTCCACATCGTGCATCACAACAAAAAAGATTTTATTCCCCGTTTTGGTCACTCAATTTTTAAAATGCAATTAAATAGACCCGTTGAGTAATCGAGTTTCACTCGCGTCCGCAAATAGATGCGGATGACTGTATTGACTTATCCAGAGGTTATCCCGTAATTATCCAAAGAATTATAAAAAGGTTATTCACAATGTTATCCACAAGCCTACAAAAGTCTTCAAATTAGTGCGGTGGATATTGAGCGTATCTCTCTAATCACGTTTGAAATTGACTAAAAATGTTTCATGTGAAACCGTAACATTAATGGATTTTTAATGTTTTAGTGGAAGTGTAGGATTAAAGACTGAAAAAGTTCCCCACAACTTATCCACATTACGCCAATATAAAAAGCGTATTTTGTATACTTTTTACTCAAAAGATGCGTTGTTTATTAGAGATTATGAAGAAGAGACCTGTGTAACCGTAAAAAATGTGAGGTTTCACATGGAACAATTGATCGAGCTACTGTTTTTATTAAAGAGTTATTAATTCGATTCAAGTGGAAGGATTTGCCGAGTTAAATTGATATCTTCATTGAGATGGGTGCCGCCCTCTTTACCGTCCGCGCCTAAGGTGTAGAGACGATAGTGCGATGGCGTACGCTCATAATAGTAGGGGCGATTCCAAGGATCAGACAGCAGATCATCACGAAGATAGGGGCCTTGCCAATCTGGTGTCGATTGTGCCTCAATTAAGACCGTAAGTCCTTCCTCATTGCTCGGATAATCGCCGAGTTCTTTGCGGTACACGCTGAGCGCCCCTTCAATGGAGCGCAGATTTTGGTTCACTTCAATAACACGGGATTCATTATTAATGCCGAAAATATTTTGCGCTACCATAGTAATTAAGATGGCAAAAATCGCCGAAAGCACCATCAGCTCAACAAGTGTGACCCCCCGTGAGCGAGTCATCTGGTTCACCGTTTTATAGTGAGTCAATCGACGTTTATGATCCATTCCCCTGCTCCTCATCACTTTTTAACGCTCGGAGATCGACTCAAAGAGCTCAAAATAGGTGGGAAAAGTTTTATTCACGCAGGCAGGATCCAAAATAATAAGATCGGTCTTAAACGCGCAGAGCGAAAAACACATGGCAATGCGATGATCATCATAGGTTTCGATCGCAACATTTGGCGTTAACGCCGCTTGTGGGGTAATCTCAATAAAATCAGGGCCCGTTTCAACGGTTACGCCAAGTTTACGAAGCTCGGTCGCCATCGCATCAATGCGATCGGTCTCTTTTACGCGCCAGCTGGCAATATTCCGTAGGCGAGTCTTACCGTTAGCGTAGAGTGCAAGCGTCGCGAGCGTCATCGCGGCATCGGGAATATCATTGCAATCAAGATCAAGACCTTTGAGTTCGCCATTTCTCGGCGGTTTCACGGTAATCGAATGATCATTCCAGGTAACCTCTGCCCCCATCATTTCAAGCACGTGGGCAAATTTCACATCCCCTTGAATCGATGATTTTCCCACGCCCTTTACCGTCACCTCGCCGGCAATGGCGCCGGCAGCTAAAAAGTAGGATGCGCTCGATGCATCGCCTTCCACAAAGAGATGCT
Organism: Lysobacteraceae bacterium; assembly: GCA_012513365.1. Taxonomy (GTDB): domain Bacteria; phylum Pseudomonadota; class Gammaproteobacteria; order Cardiobacteriales; family Wohlfahrtiimonadaceae; genus CALZBJ01. The sequence goes on along the minus strand of JAAZCI010000302.1, from coordinate 10,969 downwards.
TTGGAGACAGATACCGAGACCCCGCGGGAATGGTAAAAGATTGAAAATTATGATTGATGACTTTGATGCCAAATTGCTCTAAGGCTTTAAGGGTAATGGTGATGTAGGGTTTGGAAATCAGCTCACCATCGATCTGAATAGTAAATTCTCGCCCAATCATCGGCAGCGCCATCAAAAGTGCAGTGAGATATTGGCTCGAAACATCGCCCTTTACCGTTACTGTATCGCCGGTAATATTTCCCGCTTTAATCGCAAGCGGTGGGTAGCCCTCATTTTCAAGATAATCGATCTTCGCGCCAATCGTATTAAGCGCGGTCACAAGATCTTTAATCGGGCGTTCGTGCATGCGCGGAATCCCGCGAAGCTGATAATCCCCGCCATTTAACGCAAGCGCCGCGGTTAAGGAGCGAAAGGCGGTGCCGGCATTGCCTAAAAAGAGATCCCCGTTTTTCCCCGAGAGCGACCCTTTGCCACCTTCAACCGTAATTCCACTCGAAGGATCGCCGGAAAGCGTAATTCCGAGGGCTAATAGCGCTTCTTGCATACGCTCAGTATCATCGCTTTCAAGCAGATTTTCGATCACCGTTGTGCCATGTGCGAGCGCACTTAATAACAGATAACGATTGGAAATACTTTTCGATCCCGGTACGGTCACCGTCCCGTTTAATCGATCGCGTTTAGTTAAGGTTAACTGCTCCATAGCTCCCTTTTAATCTCTCTTGTCGATAGTTATTTTTTTGGTTTAACCACAATTGGATTCGCCGCAATTGAGACAGGTTAAACAGCCATCCATCACGATCGCCGCTTTCACCATGCATTTTTTACAGACGATCGCGCTCTCGGGAAAATCGCCAGAGGCTTGCTCAGCGGCCGCCAATTCAGCCCGTTTTTCGGCAATCATCGCCTGTTTTGTGCCATCGAGTTTCGGTGCATCAATCAACCCAATAATCTCTAAATGACGTTGCAATACATCGCCAATTTCAGCAACGAGCGAGGGCATATATTTGCCGCCCTGCTTAAAATAGCCGCCTTGGGGATCAAATACCGAGCCGAGTTCTTCAGCCAAAAAGGTGATATCGCCCCCTTTTCGAAACACCGCAGAGACAATTCGCGTCAGCGCCACAATCCACTGGAAATGCTCCATATTTTTGGAGTTGATAAACATCTCAAAAGGGCGACGCTGCTCATGCTCGGTGCCTTCATTTAAGATCATATCATTAATCGTGATATACATCGCATGTTCTGAGAGCGGCGTTTTCACTTTATAAGTGGACCCAACAAGGCGATCCGGGCGCTCGATCGCCTCATTCATCGAATCGATCCCAAGGGGCAATGAACTCTGCACCGGCTCTCGAAGCTCATCATCAGACTCATTTGTCTTCTGTTTAACCTGATAGCCGATAATTTTTTGATCAATTTTGGTAATACTCATCCTGATTCTCTCCTAGAATTTTCCGTAATAACCCTCTTTTAACGCCTCAAAAAGATTCGCCGCCGTATGAATCTCCCCATCGTACTCAATGCGCTCATTTCCCTTAAGCGTCACCTCCGAGCCATCGTCAAGATTGAAGGTGTAGAGCGTATTTTCAAGATCTTTCTCTTGCACCAACACCCCTTGAAATACCTCGGGATTAAAGCGGAAGGTTGTGCACCCTTTTAAGCCCTTTTTATAGGCGTATAGATAGATATCTTTGAATTTTTCGTAGGGATATTCAGTGGGAATATTGGCCGTTTTTGAGATGGAGGAATCCACCCAAATTTGCGCGGCGGCTTGCATATCAACATGCTCTTTTGGCGAGACGCTATCGGCACTTATAAAGTACTCAGGCAGCGAATTTTCAGGCTCTTTCGCGTGAGGCATCGCATATTCATTAATGAGTTGACGATAGAGCAGTAACTCATAAGAAAAGACATCAACGCTCTCTTTGGTTTTACGCCCCTCTTTAATGATATTGCGGGTGTAATGATGGGCAAAGCTAGGCTCAATGCCGTTAGAGACATTGTTGGCGAGCGAGAGCGAAATCGTCCCGGTTGGTGCTATAGAGCTATGGTGAGTAAAACGTGCGCCAATCTCGGCAAGTTCAGCGATCAGTTCAGGACGTTCGGCACCAATTTTTTGCATATAGCGCGAATATTTCGCGTGAAGCACCGAGCCTTTAATGGTGTCGCCAACGTGATAGCCATCGTTCACCATTTCAGGACGCTTGTTAAGCATCGCTTGAGTGACGGTAAACTCTTCCGCTAATAACGGCGCCGGCCCCTTCTCTTTGGCAAGCTCAAGGGCGATCTCCCAACCGCGGATTGCCATGCGTTTGGTTACCGCTTCGGTAAAGGCCACCGCTTTTTCAGAGCCATAGGCAATGCCCATCATCGTAAGCGCGGATCCAAGGCCTAAATAGCCCATGCCGTGACGGCGTTTATGAAAGATTTCATGTTGCTGTTTTTTAAGCGGCAAACCATTAATCTCCACCACATTATCGAGCATACGGGTAAAAATCCCCACAATCTCATCAAAACTCTCCCAATCAAACGCGGCATTTTCGGTAAAGGGATCACTCACAAAGCGCGTTAAATTGATCGAACCGAGAAGGCACGATCCATACGGAGGAAGCGGCTGTTCGCCACAGGGATTGGTCGCGCGGATATGCTCACACCACCAATTATTGTTCTGCTCATTGACCTTGTCGATCAAAATAAAGCCCGGTTCCGCGTAATCATAGGTCGAGCTCATCACCACGTCCCATAACCGGCGCGCTTTGATGGTTTTATAGATGCGACACGCTACCTCGCCCGCTTCATTAACGATTAAGTTTTCCGTGGTAGGCCACTCTTTCCAAAGGATATCTTTCCCTTTAAGAGTTTCCGGATCGTCAATCTCTTTGGCTTGAATGGGGAAAATTAGATCCCAATCGAGATCCTTTTCCACTGCTTCCATAAAATCCGATGTGATAAGGAGCGAGAGGTTAAATTGACGCAGACGGCCATCCTCGCGCTTAGCATGGATAAATTCGACGACATCCGGGTGCTCGACACTAAATGTTGCCATCTGCGCACCACGGCGTCCTCCGGCGGAACTAACGGTAAAACACATTTTATCGAAAATATCCATAAAGGAGAGCGGCCCTGAGGTATAAGCTCCCGCTCCCGATACATACGCCCCTTTTGGGCGAAGCGTCGAGAAATCATAACCGATCCCGCATCCGGCTTTCAGGGTCAGCCCCGCTTCATGGACTTTGCCTAAAATATCATCCATTGAATCTTCAATGGTGCCCGAAACGGTACAGTTAATGGTGGATGTCGCCGGTTTATGGGATTCTGCGCCCGCATTGGAAATAATACGTCCCGCGGGAATCGCTCCATGTTGCAGCGCTTTAAGAAAACGCTCATACCAGATCTCTTTGAGCTCATTACTCGTCTCAACCTCGGCAATGGCGCGCGCAACGCGCTTGAAGGTATCGTCAATCGTTTGATCAATCGGGATGCCCTCTTTGCTGATAAGGCGATATTTTTGCTTCCAAATATCAAATGATGCGTCTTGTAGAGGAATCGTGTGAGTCGTCATGAAGAAATCCGTCCTTTTCCAATGAGATAGAAATCGATTACCGCACTCATTATACAGATTTTAATGAGAATAAGGCCTACTTTGGTTAAGTTTCGCTGTGCAAATTAAGGATCAAATATGAGTGCATTATTCCGCTTTGAGTTCCATAAAACGGAATAAAAAAGCCCTGTCACCGGACAGAGCTTCCATCAAGTATAGTACGTTATTAGGCCCTAATTTGCCTATTCTTTACCGTACACATCATAGCTGAAATATTTTGCCTCAACTTCTTTGTACGATCCATCGTCACGGCTTGCTTTAATGGCTTTTTCAAAGGATTCACGCAGCTCGTTTTCCCCTTTACGGATGCCAACGCCAACGCCTTCGCCAAACCATTTTTCATCCATAAAATCAGGGCCCACAAACTCAATGCGCTCGCCGTAACCTTTTTGTAAGTATCCAGTATCAAGGGGTACAACGTCCGCAAATACAAGATCAATACGGCCCGTTTCAAGATCAATCATCGCTTCATCTAAATTACGATAACTACGGATTTTAGCAATCTTACGGAATTCATCATTGAGATAGATCTCATGAATGGTGCCGCTTTGAACCCCAATGCGTTTTTTCTTTAACCCTTCTTTGGTGATGTCATAGTTTTTCCCTTTAGGAGCGACAAAACGAGCCGGGGTTTGATAATACTTTTTAGTAAAATCGATCGCTTTTTTACGATCATCGGTAATAGACATTGACGCTAAGATTGCATCAATGCGTTTGGTGTTAAGCGATGGAATAAGTGCATCAAAGTCTACTTGAACAATTTCACATTTACGCTCCATTTTTTCACAAAAGAGACGGGCTAGATCGGGCTCAAAGCCTTCAATTGTCCGTTCTGGAGAGATATAGCTAAAGGGAGGATAGGATCCTTCAATTCCGATTTTAATTGTCTCTTGAGCAAAGGCTGCTGATAAGAGAAGCGTCGCTGCAGTTAAGGTTTTTTTAATCATTTTTATAACTCCTCTATGAGTGTTTGTTTAAGCTGACCTTTTTTATATTATCATGTCTTTATAAATAATAAATGATGATGAGTGGCTGAAGTTATCCACAGGTTTAGGCCAAAAACTGTGAATAACGCCCCTTTCGAGCTTTTTTTGATGTGGATAACATTTTCCATAACTCTGCCGAGCATCCGTTGATAAAAAACGGGGTATTTTTCTCCACACGTTATCCACAGGTTATGAAGAGGCCTCTCCGCTGAGTTTTTAATATTCCAATCAAATCAATAGGTTAGTTTTAGCGATAAAAAAGCCAAAATGAAATGAATTTCACTTTGGCTCTCTTTTGTTGATGATGCGTTACTTAAGTGACGCAAACGGTTAGAACAGGTTAGCCGCGTTTTGTTTTAAACAGGTAGCCTAAACTTAAACCTAAGGCAAACATTACCACCGCCGGTACCATCCACTCCATGTCAGCGCCGTGGAACGGAAGATAGCTAAGGATCGCCTCTAAGTTGCCTCCAAGGGGCGACTTTTCCCCGAGCTGTGATTTTACAACGGACAATACGCTGATAATCACGGTGCTGTAGATCGGTAATTGAAGCGCAAGGTTCGGCATCCCTTTGAGGGCTTTATCGATAAAGACGAGCGCAATTAACACAATGGTGATCGGGTAGATGATCATCAATACCGGTACTGCGCCTGAAATGATGCTGTTTAAACCTTGGCTTGCAATCACAAAGCTGATTAAGGTGAAGATCACCGCGTAGATACGATAGCTTAAGATCGGTAAGATCTCATTGAAGTAGCTACTGATTGCTACAATCAGACCGATCGCGGTGGTTAAACAAGCAAGGGTCACGATTCCACTCAAGAGCATGCGTCCCGCTTCCCCATAGGTTAAACGCGCTACCGCCGTTAAGATCGACGCGCCCATGTTGCCGCCCGCGGCTTCCGCTTCGCTTAACAGATAGTTATTTCCAATCCCGCCTAACGATAAATAAACCGCGCCAAGTCCAACGCCGGCAATGACAGCCGCAATCGACGCTTGTTTGAAAATCTGTTTTTGATTGGTAATGCCGGTCGCTTTCACCGCATTTAAGACAATGATCGCAAAGGCTACGGCCGCAATGGTATCCATGGTTTGATAGCCTTCAAAGAACCCTTTAAAAAATGGGGTTGTGGCATACGCGGAATCACTCGCTTCGGTAATTGGCGTATCAAGGAGCATAAAGGAACGCACAATCAAAAGAATAATCGTCACTAATAAAAGCGGCGTCAAGATTTGGCCAACGCGATCCACGAGTTTATGGGGATTGAGGGCTAGGAAAAATACAATTAAGAAGTAGACACCGGCAAAGAGAGTAATCGAAGCGGTTGTCTGCTCGCCACCGGCTAAGAATGGCAAAATTCCCATCTCATAGGATACGGTCGCGGTTCTTGGAATCGCAAAGAATGGTCCGATCGTTAGATAGATCGTAATCATAAATAATAGAGAGAAGATCGGGTGCACGCGTTTTGCTTCAGCACGATAGCCTTCCTCTGAGAATGATCCCCCAATAACACCTACAAGCGGTAGACCAACTCCCGTCACAACGAAGCCTAGAATCGCGAGTACGAAATTTGATCCACTTAATTGCCCAACCGATGGGGGGAAAATTAAGTTCCCTGCTCCGAAGAAGAGAGCAAACAACATAAATCCAATAAATAATGTCCGTTTATACATACTAATTCTCTTTGAAATCCAAAAAAATTGACTTACGAAAAGCGCACTTTTGTTGTTATGAAAAATGCGGCGCTTTATGTCAAATAAGCGGTGAGCTTATTGAGGGTGAGTGTATTAAACGTGGGGTCTGTTTATTTAAAAATCGTGAAGGTTTTGCCTTTGGGATTTATCACTCAGATACATAATCGATAATAAAGCCCTTTTGGGGCATGTTTATAATTATCAATAAATTTCATTCTAGGCAAATTTTTAAAATAAAACTAGGTTAAAACGGAATATATTGAAATTTTTCTTGTATATATCTTTATCTCTTTATATTAATTTGATGATGATGAGCTTTGCGAGTTATCCACAGGTTGTGCATATAATCCCATAAAAATGCTCCTTTTCGACGTTTTTTGCTGTGAATAAGATTGCTGAAAAACGATATTACAAAATATTGATAAGTCGAGCCCTGATTTCTCCACAAGTTATCCACAGTTTTAAGCCGTTTTTATCCCCAAAGTTGTGCATAACGGTTAATCGATTGAATGTTAAATTAAAAAATTCCCTAAAAAAGCCCCGAAAATGTGAAAACTGGGGCGAAAATTTGGGTTAAGCGGGTCCCAATGGCAAAGTTATCCACAGAAAATGCTTAAAAAACGTGGAAAAGATGTGGATAAGCTGTGGAAAATTTTTTTGATGAGGTGTGTGGAAAAAACGCTAAAAAATAAAAAACGCGCTGCGCGCGTTCGTTAACAGAATCAAGATGATTAAAAAATAGACAGTTGAGATAAAAAATGAAAACGAAAAAGCTCGCGCAATGCGCGAGCTTTTTAATCTCGATCGGAAAGAGAGTCTTCTTTTTAAAGGATTATCCGGCGCTCTCCTCGTTGATAAATCGGGGTTCAACCAAACCGTTGGTTTAATTTGGCAATTAAATCCATCAGGGCTTTTCCGCGGTGTGAATTGCGATTTTTCTCATCAGGCGTCACTTCGGCAAAACTCTTATTTAACGGCGGGAAGAAAAAGAGCGGGTCATAGCCAAAGCCATTTTCTCCGGACGGCGCGTCTAAAATCGTGCCGTAGACCTCGCCTTCGCTAATAATGGGTACGGGGTCGTTCGCGGGCTGTAGCAGGACAAGAACGCATTTAAAGTGAGCGCGTCGCTCGGTATCTCCTGTTTCGGCGAGGTTTTTAAGTAAAAGAGCGTTATTGGCAGCATCGGTCTTTTCGGGGCTATAACGTGCAGAATAGATGCCGGGAGCCCCTCCGAGTGCGTCAACGACTAACCCAGAATCATCGGCAAGGGTAGGAAGCTGGGTAATCTCGGCAATGTGGCGCGCTTTAAGGAGGGCATTTTCCACAAAGGTGAGCCCCGTTTCCTCTGCCTCGCTATTAATATTGAGATCAGAGAGCGATAACACCTCAATCCCAAGGGGCGCGAGCAGCGTTTTAAATTCAGCGACTTTACCGGCGTTGTGGCTAGCGATAACGAGTTGGTGCATAGATGGGATCTCCCAGAGATGAATATCGGTTAATTGATCGGATAGAGGGCTTAGAAGCGATTGTAGCGACGTACTATCGGGCATCGTGAGCGTCGGCGCGATTTCAAGGAGTGGCACAATCACAAAAGCACGCTCCTGCATACGCGGGTGTGGCAGCGTTAAACGCTTTGTGTCGATCGTAACATCTTCATAGAGGAGCAGGTCAATATCGAGCGTACGAGGCCCCCAGCGAAGCGTACGAGTGCGTAGATGACTCTCTTCGATCGCTTGCATTGCCGTTAATAGATCGAGAGGGCTTAAGGTGGTTTGCAGGGTAATGGCGATATTTAAAAAATCCGGTTGAGCCGGCCCGATCGGTTTGGTGCGATAAAAGGAGGAGACCGACACCGACGAAATCTCGGGATGTGCCTTGATCTCTCCTATTGCGCTGATTAATTGATATAGGGGATTGTTTAGATTTGCCCCGAGAGAGAGGGCGACAAAATGGCTCATTGAGGATTCCATAAAAAAATATTTTAAAAAAAAGATGATATAACTCTTGCTTTTATGCCGATTACAGCGTAATGTTTCAATTGTCTCTCCGCTTAATGAAGTGTCTTGAGAGATGTTTAATTTTAAAAGTATAACGCGTTAGTTATACCATGTTTTATTTTGTTGAGGTTTTTTATGCGTATTGGAACTGTGAAATGGTTCAATGAATCTAAAGGATTCGGTTTTATTACTCCAGAAGATGGAGGTGCCGATGTATTCGTCCACTTTTCAACCATTTCAGGTGATGGCTTCCGTACTTTAGCTGAAGGGCAAAAAGTAGAGTTCGAAGCTAAAGAAAGCGAACGCGGTCTACAAACGGTTGTTTGTAAACCTGCATAAGATGATTTTCCCGGCGGTGCGTTAAGCATTCGTAGGAAACATTTTACACATTGAATTAATAGGGCTTGTAGCAATCGCTACAGGCCTTTCTTTTTGTCTTGAGTTTAGGGCGATAGATTGCTCGTGGTACATTAATTCTCAAATCAAACGATCAAGGCATTAAAAAGCCCCATCCGGTTTGCATTAAACCAAGGATGGGGCTTTTTCTATTCGTATCATTTCGTCATTCGCCGTTTGTTTAAACAAACGAATGATTGATCTGATCTTACATTAATTCAATCATAAGATCGCCAAACGCGTCTGTTGAAACTTGCGTTGCGTTTTCCATTTGGCGGGCAAAGTCGCTGGTGACTTTACGTGATGCGATCGCTTTATTGAGCGAGCTCACTACCAAATCCGCCGCTTCCGTCCAGCCAAGATGACGTAACATCATCTCTGCCGATAAAATTAGCGAACCTGGGTTTACAAGGCCTTTTCCTGCGATATCAGGGGCTGTACCGTGAGTTGCTTCAAAGATCGCTACTTTATCTGAGATGTTCGCGCCCGGTGCGATACCAATTCCACCTACTTGCGCGGCAAGTGCGTCTGACACGTAGTCACCATTTAAGTTAAGCGTTGCCACCACAGAGTATTTTTCAGGCTCTAAGAGGATGCGTTGTAAGAATGCGTCGGCGATACTGTCTTTAATGACAATTTCGTTGCCGGTTTTTGGGTTTTTAAATGAACACCAAGGACCATCACCGATCAGTTTTGCGCCAAATTCATTTTGCGCGAGTGCATAACCCCAATCGCGGAAGCCCCCTTCGGTGAACTTCATGATATTACCTTTGTGAACGAGCGTTACGTTCGGTTTATCATTGTCGATTGCGTATTGAATCGCTTTACGTACAAGACGCTCAGTTCCCTCTTTTGATACCGGTTTAACGCCAATACCTGAGGTTTCTGGGAAGCGAATTTTGGTAACGCCCATCTCGTTTTGTAAGAATTCGATCACTTTTTTCGCATCATCTGAGCCCGATTCCCACTCAATGCCCGCATAGATATCTTCTGAGTTTTCACGGAAGATTACCATGTCAGTTTTTTGGGGCTCTTTTACGGGTGATGGAACGCCTTCAAAGTATTGAACGGGGCGCTGACAAACATAGAGGTCGAGCTGTTGACGCATTGCTACGTTAAGTGAGCGAATCCCGCCACCGACCGGCGTCGTTAATGGGCCTTTGATCGATACAACGTACTCTTTTAATGCTTCGATTGTTTCCGCTGGAAGCCATTCGTTTTCGCCGTATACTTTAGTGGATTTTTCACCAGCATAGACTTCCATCCAGGCAATGGCGCGTTCGTTGTTGTACGCTTTATTAACCGCAGCATCCACAACTTTTTGCATCACCGGAGTGATTTCAGCCCCAACGCCGTCCCCTTCGATAAATGGAATGATGGGGGTGTTGGTGACGTTTAATGAAAAATCAGCGTTGACGGTGATTTTGTCGCCTTTGGGTACAGTAATGTGTTGATAAGTCATATGGTTCTCCTCTCAATTAACCATGAACTAAGGTGTATAATTCAGTCTATTCGCGTCGCTGAATTATCCGTTTTGCTCCGATAGAAAATGGGGTGTTTGGAGCGCCCACCCCTAAAAATTGTTGGTTATGATCGTAGAGTCGATATAAAGGCTCGGTGAGCTCGGTCTCTACGCGAATGCGCTGTCCGTGAAGGACGCGGGTACTCTCTTCTTCAGTAAATTCCCACTTAGGCAGATCGATAAGCGCTGAATCAATCGGTAATAATAAGCGATCGAGCGCTTCTAATGAATCCGCGGCTTCAAGCGTTTCAAGGGTTATCATGGTGGGCGTCATAAAGGGATAGATTGCGGTGCGGCGCAGCATCGTTAAATGCCCAAGCGTTCTCAATTTTGCAGCAATGTCTTCCGCTAATACCCTTACATACGTCCCCTTTGAACAGGTCACTTTTGCATGAAATGAATGGTCATCAAACCCGATTAGCTCAAGGCTTAAAATGGTGACCGGGCGAGGCGCTCTTGGCACTTCAATCCCTTCACGGGCGAGCTCATAGAGCCGCTTTCCATTGTGATGGAGGGCTGAGACCATGGGCGGCGTTTGTAAAATATCACCGGTGAGCGCGCTTAATGCATCCGTTAAAAGGGGTTCGCTTAAGGGGGGAATGGCTTCGGTCTCGATCACTTCTCCCTCTTTATCGCCCGTTGAGGTTTTCTCCCCTAAGGCACAGATAAATTCGTAGGATTTGTGGCTATCGAGTAGCTGACTGCTAAATTTAGTCGCTTCGCCAAAGGCGATGGGCAATAACCCTGTGGCCATGGGATCGAGCGTCCCGG
>JAAZCI010000034.1 GCA_012513365.1 Lysobacteraceae bacterium | reverse complement strand
GAGACTATTCGTCTTTTAAACTTGCCTCATAGGCATCCCACGCCGCCCATTCATCGTCTGCTTCACTCACTTCCGTTGGATCGGCTAGAAAATAGACCCAGCGCCCCTTTTCGATCGCTTCAATCTCAAGGAGACGCTCCGCCACTTTTTTCGGCACGATGGGAAAATCATATCCATCCCGATCATTACGGCAGATCGCGAGCTTCCCTTCCGCGAGCATTTTGCTCTGCTCAGGCGTGACAGTGACAAAACGCACCTTTTTACCATCAGAGCTAAAGTTAAAGCGCTCAGAGCTCTCAGAGCGCTTATCCTTCGCATTATCGACGCGTTCAGTATCGATTAGGCGTCTTGCTTCAATTCGAGCCGCTTTACGCGCCTCATCTTCCTGAATCTCACGATTTTTCTCACGATCCATCGCGCGCTTCGCTTCATCAAATGCTTTTAGCTCTTCCTGACGTTTCTTCTTCTCGGTCTCAAGCTCTGCCCGCACCGATTTATCTCGATGGGCTTGGTGCTTGCGACGCTTCTTATCCGAAACGATCTTTTTTGCCTTATCTTTTGAAATAAGACCCGCTTTGAGTAATTGATCCTGAAGTGACACCTTATCAATCCTTTATGTTACTAGTATAAAATTCGGCACTTAAGTGTACCATCGATCTCTTTCATCGCTTCATAGAGCTTGAGCGCCGCATCTTCACAGCCGGACACATCAAGTACAACATAGCCCATCTCTGCGGAGGTTTGGAGGTATTGCGCATTGATATTTAAATCAAGTTTTGAGACATGCTGATTCACCTCATGCAAAATGCCTGGACGGTTTTTATGCACGTGTAAAATACGATTGCTGCCTGGCTGTTTTGGAAGCGATACTTCGGGGAAGTTCACTGCTGAAAGCGTTGATCCATTATCTGAATAGAGCACGAGTTTCGAGGCCACTTCAATTCCGATATTTTTCTGCGCTTCAACGGTTGATCCCCCAATGTGCGGGGTTAAAATTACGTTTTGTAATTTACGTAGTGGTGAAATAAATTCATCGTTATTGGATTTTGGCTCAACGGGGAATACGTCGATCGCCGCCCCTGAGATATGCCCTTTTTCGATAAACTCCGCAAGCGCATCAAGATCTACAACCGTTCCGCGCGATGCGTTAATTAACACCGAGCTCTGCTTCATAAATGCAAGGCGTTCACGGCTCATTAAGTTTTTCGTGGTCGCATCTTCAGGAACGTGAAGCGTCACAATGTCCGACTCTTCAAGAAGGCGATTTAATGAGCTCGCAGGTTGAGCATTTCCAAGCGCTAATTTCGATTCGATATCATAATAGATTACATGCATCCCGAAGCTTTCCGCTAAGATCCCCACCTGCGTACCGATGTGACCGTACCCGATGATACCCAGGGTTTTACCGCGCACCTCGAAGGAGTCTTTTGCTGATTTCATCCAGCCGCCTTCATGACACATGTAGTTTTTGTAAGGAATGCCACGTTTGAGCATGATCATCTCAGCGATCACAAGTT
>JAAZCI010000301.1 GCA_012513365.1 Lysobacteraceae bacterium | reverse complement strand
CTCTAATGTTACGTATAAATCCACATTAAGTAAACGGTAATTCTCGATTTTTTGACATGCGTTGCGAATTGCAACAATTTCGGCGTGGGCCGTCGGATCATGGCTGGTGATCGAAAGATTATGCCCCCGCGCGAGAATCTCATCATTAGCCACAATCACCGCGCCAATGGGCACCTCACCCAAAGCATACGCTTTTTTCGCCTCATTTAACGCTTGCTGCATAAAAAACTCGTGCCGTTTTAGCTCAGGGGGCACCGTTAAACTCGGCGTTTCTGTGTTGATAATCTCGGTCATAGAGCGTTAGATCAGCTGATAGCGGAAATAGCTTAAAATCGAGAGCCCAAGGAAGATGAGAAACATCGCAATCATCGGACGGAAATCGATATTGGCATAGACAACCCGCGGTCTAACGCGTTTTAACACCGGTGCGGTGAGCTGATGAAGGAGCGCTAACACCAGTCCCATTTGCGGAGAGGAGCCAAGCCAGCTGGTGATCGCCTGAATAATAAAGAGAAATAGATAGAGATAGAGAATTCCCGAGGCGATATCTAGCAGGATAAACCCAAGCACGATCAGCGGTTTATAAGAGGTGATGATCGAGAGCGCGATAAAGAGTGCATATTTGATAATCCCCATGATGAGAAGGAGGACAAAGCAGGACCAATCATACCGGCTAAAGGTTGGCGTAATGCGGCGGATCGGCATTAAAATCGGATTGGTCACTTTTACCAGCGCCTGAATTAAGGGGTGATAAAAATTCGCCTTCACACATTGGAGGAAAAAGCGCAGTAAAATCAGCGTTGAGAAGAGCCCAAAGCCCACCTCAATGGTAAAACGGAGTATTAATTGGAGTAAACCGAGCACAATCGAAATCCTTTTTATTGAGCGTTGTAACGAGGGTTAAGGTTGATCTATGGGGACGATTATAACTTTTTCGAGATCTCGCTTGAAAGGACTTGATCTCGATCGAATGCCGCCTGCATGCCACGCTCAATAATCTGTTGTAGATCGTCGCGCTCAAAGCTGAAGATCGCCTGCTCTGTGGTGCCCTCTGGAGACATCACACTCTCTTTTAACGCTTTTACCGATTTATCCGAATCAAGGGCAATTTGCGCAGAGCCGAGCATGGTCTGTTTCGCTAAAATCTCACTGCTTTCACGGCTAAGACCGAGTTTTACGCCGGCATCGATCATAATTTCTAAGAGATAGAAAAAGTAAGCAGGGCTTGAGCCTGATACAGAGATTACCGCTGAAAGAAGCGCCTCTTTTTCAACCCAGGTCGTGATGCCGCAGGCATTAAAAATCGTTTCCGTTAACGCCGCGTGGGAATCGGTTAGTGTATTGGGTGAAAAGAGCGCCGTTGCGCCAAGGCCTACCGCCGCTGGAATATTGGGCATCGTGCGCACAAGGGGCTGAGTCTCCCGGCCAAGCGCGCGTAAAATCGCCTCACTTGAGATGCCCGCTGCAACAGAGATCACAAGGGTCTCTTCCTTTAAATGGGGTTTAAGTTCCGGCAACAATTCCGGAAAGCCCTGCGGTTTAATGGCAAGGACAATCGCGTCCATCTCATCAATAAATTCACTAAAATGTGAGGCGGTATTAATCCCCAAGGTTTCAGAAAAATATTTGCGTTTAGGTGCATTACGATCGGCGACATAGAGCAGGCTCTTTGGGTAATGTTCCACAAGGCCTTCTAAAATAGCGGTCGCCATATGGCCGCCCCCAATAAATCCGATTTTTGCTTGCATAAACACCTCGCTGAGTCGTAAAAATAAACGATTATTTCACGGGCTATCTTAGCATTTTTTCACGCTTACGGCATGTAAAAGCTTAATTCCAAGGATCGCGGGTACAGACCGCATCGAGCACAACACAGCCTGCGTCACTGCATTCGTTATAGAGTTTTGCTTTGATCTTAGCTAGATTGGGATCATCGCCCGAGGTGCGCGCTCCGCGAAATCCGCGTTGATACTCCTGCAGTTTGGTATAAAAACGGTTATTTTTGGCGGAATAGGCAATTGCGCCACAGCCATTTCGGAAGGATAAAACTACCTCACACGGCGCACAATTTTGCATTGCCTGCGCTTCTGCACGATACGCACCGACAAACCCTTTATATTCATTCGGGCCATTAATAAATTGGATGCGATCATTATCGCGCGTCTCGCCAATGCCAAAGCGCCCCGAGCGAGGATCTCCGGCAAAAGCCGCATAAAAATGATCACCTCGATTAATTCGCGGCCCGAGCTGATCGGGATGGGATAAAATCACCCCACCAAATTTATTCACTAAATATTCAGAACAAAAATTCCAGTCAGTACAGTGCGTTTCGCGTGTATCGGTGTGGATGACTTGTGCGTTTGCAAATATAGGAAATGAAAAATTGAAGATGAGTGAAAATAGGATAAAACGAAAATGAGTCATATTCTTTTCCTTGTCAAATCAATTAGCTGTCTAAAGGGGCTTGCCTATATGTAATTATAAGGTAGATTGTATAAAATATTGGTAAGTCTTATAATAGGTTGTTTTAATTTATAGGTGGCTGGGTATGGATTTTAATGAGCGGTTAGCATCAATTAGTCATAGGATCGAACAACAAGCGGAACATATTACAACTGAGGAAGCAACAAAAACGGCATTTATTATGCCATTCATTCAGCAAGTGCTTGGCTATGATGTGTTCAATCCACTTGAAGTAGTGCCTGAATTTACGGCTGATGTTGGTGTAAAAAAGGGCGAAAAAGTGGACTACGCTATTATTCATGATAATGAGGTACAAATTTTAATTGAGGCAAAAAAGATTGGGGAGTCTCTCAGCTCGCAACATGAGTCTCAATTGTTTCGGTATTTCGCTACAACGACAGCAAAAATAGCCATTTTGACGAATGGTCAATATTATAAGTTTTATACTGATTTAGAGTCGCCTAATAAGATGGATGAGAAGCCATTTTTAGAGGTGGACTTGCTCGATGTGGAAGATCATGTCATTCCAGAACTTAAAAAACTGACTAAAAAGAACTTTGATGTTGAATCGATCATTAATGCTGCAGGTGAGCTGAAGTATTTAAGCCAAATTAAACGCCTACTAGCTCATCAACTTGTGGAACCACACGAGGACTTTATTCGTTTTTGTATCGCAAATGTGTACGATGGTATTATTACACAAAAAGTGCGGGAACAGTTTACGCCGTTAATCTTAAAAGCGGGCAATCAGTTTGTAGAAGATCGTGTTAATGACCGTCTGAAAAAGGCGCTTTCAAAAAGCTCTTCATATGGTGCTTCATCTGAGGCTGAAGAGACTGTGGGCGATGAAGAGATGGAGAAAGAAGACGATAATGGCATTGTGACCACGATGGAAGAGATTGAGGGGTACAACATTGTTAAAGCAATTGTCCGAAAAGTGGTGAGCGTTGAAAGAGTGACAGCCCGTGATACGAAGAGTTACTTTGGCGTTTTACTTGATGATAACAATCGTAAACCCATTTGCCGGTTGCATTTTAATCGCACGCAGAAATATTTAGGGGTGTTTGATGTTGATAAAAATGAAACACGCGTTCCGATCGACTCATTAGATGAGATTTTTAATTATGAAGAAGAGTTGATGACGGCGGCGACATCATATGATTAGAATAAGTTAGAAAACTTGATGTAATCGACTTAAAGGGAGCAGATAATTGGCTCCCTTTTTTAAATCTATTTTATGCCATTAGGCTTTAGTGAATTTGCCGAAATCACCGCGCTTTAAGGCGGGTGTTTAGCGCAGGCGCATTGAGTGGGGAATCGGGGTGTTTGACGTGATTAAAACGTTTATTAGGATAATTGCCCCAGTCGCGGGTTGCGGCTTCAATTTGTGCTGGGTCGTGCGCGACAAAGTTCCACCAGATAATGAGCGGCTCTGTTAATGGCGTGCCACCAATTAGCGCGATGTGCGTGCCCTTTTCAAGGGTTAGGGTGAGCGAGATTTGTCCGGTTTCAATCGCGATAAATTCATCATCATTATAATGCTCACCATCGATTTCGACCGCGCCTTCGGTGATAAAAATGCCATATTCAAATTCAGGGTCGAGGGGAAGGGTGCAGGTTTTAGATTCATGCGCCATGATATCTGCGCCCATTAGCGGTGAGTAGGATTGAGTTGGCGCGCGATATCCTAGAAACCTCCCCATAAAGAGATGGATGATAAGCCCCTCGTGCGAAAACATTGGGAGATCATCATAATGCTTGAAACTTGACGGGTTTGAGCTCTTCTCTTTAGGAAGCGCGATCCAAAATTGCAGCGTTTTCAGCGGGCCGTGATAATTCGGTTCACTCACTTCGGTGTGGACAATGCCATTTCCCGCCGTCATAAGATTGACCTCATACGGGCGAATGATGGAGTGATTGCCAAGGCTATCGTGGTGGACAATTTCCCCCTGCAGCATCCAAGTAAAGGTTTGCAGACCAATATGTGGGTGGGGCGCGACATTGATCTTTTTGCTCGGATCATTGAGGTTTTTAGGATCAACGGATTTTATGTGGAGATAATCGAGAAAACACCATGCGCCAATCCGCGGGCAATTACGATTTGGGAGGGCGCGTTTCACTGGTTGCCCCGGCATAATTTCAGCGGTTCGAGTGGGAATGCGAGTGATCATAAAGGCTCCTTAATTGAAAAAAAGAGATGCGGGACACCTCTATTTATAATAGCGGAATTGTTAAAAATTAACCATTTAGGAGCATCTCTTTGCGTAAATTTTCAATCTCATCACGGAGTTTTGCCGCTTCTTCAAATTCAAGATTTTGCGCGTGGTCGAGCATCGCTTTCTCTTTTTTGGCGATCAATTTCGCGACCGCTTTGGGATTGCTAAAATCGATCTCATTATCGAGGGCTTTTTCATTGATCGTAAGCTTGCCGCGATACTCTTCAAGATAGCGCTGTTTAGGTGTGTTATCTTTCGCATCGTACATAATATCTTTCACCGCTTTAATGATAGTTTGCGGGGTGATGTTATGGGCGGCGTTGTAGGCCTCTTGGAGGGTGCGGCGGCGTTTAGTTTCATCCATCGCACTCTTCATTGCGCCGGTGATTTTATCGGCGTAGAGAATTGCTTTCCCTTCCGCATTTCGAGCGGCGCGACCAATGGTTTGAATGAGCGAGCGTTCCGAACGTAAAAAGCCCTCTTTATCGGCATCTAAAATCGCCACGAGTGACACCTCGGGAATATCAAGCCCTTCACGCAACAGGTTGATCCCGACGAGCACATCGAAGGTACCAAGGCGGAGATCGCGGATAATTTCCACCCGTTCAACGGTATCAATATCGGAGTGGAGATAGCGCACTTTCACGCCGTGCTCCATTAAAAATTCGGTTAAATCTTCCGACATGCGCTTGGTGAGCGTCGTAATTAATACCCGCTCATTTTTGGCGGCGCGAACGTTTATTTCAGACAACACATCGTCCACTTGCGTTGCAACGGGGCGTACTTCCACAATTGGATCGAGAAGCCCTGTTGGGCGTACCACCTGTTCGACCACTTGATCCGAATGTTCATCTTCGTAGGTGCTCGGTGTTGCCGATACAAAGATCGTTTGAGGCATCAGCGCTTCAAATTCATCAAAGCGAAGCGGGCGGTTATCAAGGGCGGATGGCAGGCGAAATCCGTAGGTTACGAGATTTTCTTTACGGGAGCGATCCCCTTTATACATTGCCCCAACTTGCGGGACGGCGACGTGGGATTCGTCGATAAAGAGAATGGCATCGTCGGGAAGATAATCAAAGAGTGTCGGCGGCGCTTCACCGGCTAAACGGCCCGATAGATAGCGCGAATAGTTTTCAATTCCTTGGCAATATCCGAGCTCTAAAATCATCTCGATATCAAATTTTGTCCGCTGTTCAAGACGCTGCGCTTCCAGTAACTTTCCATTTTCCCGCAGGGATTCTAGACGCTCTTTGAGTTCTACTTTAATCTCTTCAACGGCGTTTAAGAGCGTTGCTCGCGGAGTCACGTAATGGCTTGAGGGATAGACCGTTAATCGGGGCACCGACCGGCTCACTGATCCGGTTAATGGATCAAAAAAGGAGAGATTATCAACCTCATCATCAAAGAGCTCAATGCGAACGGCGTCGCGCTCACTGTCGGCGGGGAAGATATCAATCACCTCACCGCGGACGCGAAACGTCCCGCGTTCAAGTACCACATCGTTTCGCTCATATTGCATCGCCACCAGCCGATTTAAAATATCACGCTGATCGATGCGCTCCCCTTTTGAGACATGAAGAATCATACTCATATAGTGATCGCGATCCCCAAGCCCGTAAATGGCGGATACAGTAGCGACAATAATGGTATCGCGGCGCTCTAAAATGGCCTTGGTGGCTGAAAGCCGCATCTGCTCGATATGATCATTAATTGACGCATCTTTCTCAATAAAGGTATCGGAGGCAGCCACATAAGCTTCCGGCTGATAATAATCGTAGTAAGAGACAAAATATTCCACCGCATTATTGGGGAAAAACTCCTTCATCTCGCCATAAAGCTGCGCG
>JAAZCI010000300.1 GCA_012513365.1 Lysobacteraceae bacterium | reverse complement strand
TCTTCCTGATGAAACGGTGACATCGTGGTAAAGCCGTAAATCACCCCGCCATGAAAGAGCGATACCGCTAAAATTGCGAGGATCACCGGCGCTTTATGAATTCGAGTTTGCTGACCAGTCAACATAATGATTCCTATTTGGGTTCCTAATAAGAGAGTAAATATTCGTTCCGTTTTACATTTTATTAACGGTAATGAGAATTATTAACATTTCTGCTTGAGTTGTCAATACAAATAGCAATGAATCTCATTTAATTTATTTAATGCACCATTCGCGATGGAGGATAATCGCCTGAAAGTAAATGAGTAAAGCCGATGTTTGCAGAGCTTAACAATTTGAAATTTAAAATATTTCCGATTCCGCGCTACAATAATGAAACGCCGTGCCCGTCACCACGTGAAATGAATGGGCGCTGTGTTCGTTTCAACCCCCTCGATTTAAGGAGCCCGCCGACTTTTATGAAACTCTTCGCGACGTTCTCTTCGCTCTACATTGCCACGCTCTTTATGCTGTTTGGTAATGGTCTATTAACCACCTATCTCGCCCTCGATCTTGGCCAAAAAGAGGTGAGTGAGCTCTTAATTAGTAGCCTCACCACCGCCTATTATGCTGGCCTTGTGATCGGTGCTAAATTTGGGCATAAGTTGATTGCGCGCGTTGGGCATATCCGAAGTTATGTGGCTGCCTCGGGCGTTACGGCAGCCGCTGTATTGATGATTGCGCTCATCGATTACATCCCCTTTTGGATTGCGATTCGCTTTATTACGGGGCTTGTGATGATGTGCCAATATATGGTGATCGAGAGCTGGCTCAACGATCAGGCAGAACCTGAAAATCGCGGACGCGTCTTTGCCTTTTATATGGCGGCGACCTATTTAGGAATGATGCTCGGCCAATTGGTATTTCTGCTCTTTGATATGATCGATGTGCGGATTTTAATGATTGTATCGATCTTCTTTTCGCTCTGCCTTATTCCGCTTGCCGTTACCCGCGCCATTCACCCAACGCCCCTTAAAGCAGCCCCCCTGCAGATCTTTCACTTTATCCGCCAAATTCCGCAGGTACTAATTATCACCGCCGTTGCCGGCATGTTAACCGGCTCTTTTTATGGTCTTGGCCCACTCTTTGCGAGCCGTATGGAACTTGGAACGCAAGAAGCCGGGGTCTATATGGCGCTCTGTATCGGCGCGGCTTTTATAATTCAGTGGCCGCTTGGCTATCTCTCAGATCGCGTGAATCGTCTGCGTCTGATCACCTTTATCTCGGTGTTGATTGCGGGATTAACCCTTGCGATGAACCTCCCGATTTTGCATATTCCGCTACCCGTCTACCTCATTTTGTTTTTAGGAATTGTGGCGGCTTCCCTTCTATTTACCCTCTATCCGCTTTCTGTGGCGATCGCCAATGACAACGTCAGCGCTGAAAAACGGGTCTCGTTAAGTGCGATTTTACTGGTGCTCTTTGGGATTGGCGCGGGGATTGGCCCCCTCATTGCGAGCTACTTTATGCAACGTTTTGGCGGAACGGGCCTTTATCTCTTTTTCTTCTTTGGCGCCTTTAGCGTGATTGGTCTTAATCTCCTTAAAGCGAGCCGCCGTCTTGAAAAAGCGCCCGAAGAAGCCCTTCCCCACGTTATTATGCCCGACGGTCATACATCGCCGATCTCAGCAGCACTTGACCCCCGTATTGATGAAGATACCGTGAAAGAATATATGGAAAACGAAGAGGCGCAACAGATTAAAGAAGTGCTCCTTGGCGAGATCGAAGAAGCGCAGATTGAAAAAGAGAAACGTAAACCTGAACGTTACCCATTAGTGCCGATTGCGGAAGCGTACCGCTATGATCGATTCGTAAAATCGGTGATTGAAGCATCACGTTTAGAAGAATTACCCGAAAATGATCAATATTTGAACGTAAAATAGTGTAAGGCTCTTACACTATTTGAGTAAATTAGGGTAAAATGGCGACAATTTGACGTACATTACAACTGCCCACTTAATTTTCGTTTATCGTGAGCGGATATAACAATAAATACGGTCGTCAAATGTGGTAGACGGGAGTCTATTGAAACCGATTGCAAAAAATGGAAACAGTACGAATATGTCAGAGGAAAAAACTATTACGGCACGCGAAGGCAAAATCAAACACCCTATCTTGATGGAACAGAATCAATATATTTCGTTGCCGGGACAGATCAAGAACTCGATTCTCGAAGATATTTTAAATGGCGAATTAAAGCCCGGTGAGAAGATCACCGAAGAGGTCTACGCAAAAAAATTGAAAGTGAGCCGTGCGCCGGTTCGTGAAGCGATTTTGATGCTCATTACCGAAGGGGTCGCCCATAAAATTGAGAACCGAGGCACGTTTTTATATGAACACAACCTCGAAGAGATCCTCGATCTTTACGCTTTTAAACGCTATATCGAAATGCGCGCGCTTGAAAAAGTGGAAGACAATGAAGATCTCACCGAAATTTTAGATAAGATGGAATATCACGCCCAGCAGATGGTGATCGATCTTGACGATCTTAATCACATCTCGCAGCACAACTATCTCTATCATTTCGAGCTCGTTAAAGCCGCTAATAGCCGTGTTTTAACCAATATGTATCCCTCATATTATGTCTCGATCAACTTTATTCAACACGAGAGCTATATGAAGCATCAGAGCCGGGAAAAGGTTCTTCGTAAAGCGCTTGATCAGCACTTTTCAATTGTTGAGCATCTCCGCAATCGCAACTTTGATCGCGCAAAAAAGGTCTTTATCCAACATCATAAAGAGGCCACCGAGCTTATCTTTAATAACTATGTAAACAACATGTGAATGGATGAAAAAAGGCGCGGATCGGATTTTAATCTACGCCTAAAAATACCCTCATCAGATTATAAAAAGCACCCAGTCGTTCTAAACGCGGGTGCTTTTTCTTTGCAATCAGCATAAAAAAGATTATTAAGCCTTTTCTTAATTGCTATAAAAACGGCTGTATTATCTTGTTAATACGATAATCTTTCATTTTTCATAGGGTGCCCGCATTAATCCTTGCGGTTTTTAACTGGCTCTTGATAGAAATTATCGCGCGCATGTTTTGCCCGAGAGAAGATCTCTAAAATCGTTTCACGATCGTTTTCATCTAACGCCTCTTTTAAGGTATCGAGTTTTTTCTGATAGGCGACCAGCACTTCCAAAATCGATTCACGATTCTGCAAACAGATATCTGCCCAGAGCGCTGGGTCTGATGCGGAGATGCGGGTAAAGTCACGAAAGCCCCCCGCTGCAAAGCGGAAAATCTCCGCGCGGTCATCTAAATTTGCGAGCGTATCGACGGTACTAAAGGCCAATAGATGAGGAATGTGCGAGGTTGCCGCTAATACCTGGTCATGATGTTTTACACCCATCTCTTCGGTAATCGAGCCCGCCGCTTTCCACATATCGCGAATGATCGTCACCGCTTCATGATTGTTATTAATGTGCGGAATAATGAGCGTACGGCGCCCGTGATAGAGCGTATCGAAACTGTTTTCAACGCCGTGCTTTTCCGTCCCAGCAATGGGATGAGCGGGGACAAATCGCCCAGGCAATTCGCCCAATCGCGCCTCAATATCACGCACCACCGAGCCTTTCGTTGAGCCTACATCGGTAATCACTGCCGTCGGCTTCACTACCGGCATAATGGTCGCCATCACCTCCGCCATAGCGGTAATCGGCGTTGCAAGCACAATAATGTCAGCGAGCGCCGCGGCTTCGGCTAAATCGGTATAGATCTCATCTGCGACTCCCAACTCTTTCGCTTTCGATAGCGCCTCTTCATTGGCATCATAGGCGATCACTTTTCCCACAGCGTTGGCGCTTTTGAGCGCTCTAGCGAGCGATCCGCCGATCAAGCCAATCCCGACAATACAGAGCGTCTCTACAAAAAAAGGTTTGGAGAGTTCTATCTTCATGAAAATTCTATCCTCTATTGATGAACGATCGCCACAAATCGTGGCAGACAATGAATTTAAAGTGTACTCGATTGAACGCCTCTCTGCCAAATCTTTCCATCCCGTTTGACCATAAAAAAGCCCCGTAAGCGAGCTCACAGGGCGATTAATGCATATGAATAGAGCATACCAATTACAGATCGTGGAAATCCCCAGGCTCATAAAATGAGCGATCGGCTAATTGAATGTGCGTCCCTTTCGGCACCCAAATATCGGTTTGTGGGGGAATGGCACGGCGGTTATTGCGAATATTAGCAAGCCACGCAGGATTTAAGCGAATCAATTCCGCATCCTCAATTCCGATTTTTGATGAGAGCTCTTGCACCGTCATCGGTTTTGTTAAGCGAATCCCTTCAATCGCGGGATAGTGTTTTGGATTAATATCGGCAAAATAGCGTTCTGGAGATTTTGCAATCTTCTTCGCCGCTAAAAATTCAGCATAAAAGTTTCGTGAGGCAAAGCCAAACCGATCCCCTTTATAGTTCCACACAATCTCACCAATATCATCCCCATGGGCATCACGCGCTTTTAAAACGCCGCCCAAACCATGATTGTATGACGTGATCGCAAGCGGCCACGATTCGGCCACTGTATAAGAATCTTTTAAATAATTGACCGCCCCTTTCGCTGCTACAAATGGGTCAAAACGTCCATCGTAGGTTCCGCGATACATCGGCATATAACTTTGCGCAGTACGCGGCATA
>JAAZCI010000299.1 GCA_012513365.1 Lysobacteraceae bacterium | reverse complement strand
GTGACGTGAACCACTTCCGTCAACCAAAGCGCGCCGATAAATACAAGCAGAATAAGCCCTTTCTTCTCTTTTGTAGGATACGAATCAGGCAAAACATAATGGTAAATCGCAAAGCAAATCGCAATGATTACGAGCGTCGAAATAACGCCACGCAATGCACCGCTCGGTGATACTTCACCCTGATTATCGGTCACTTGCTCTTTTTGTGCTTCAACCGCAGCCATAATGAACTCCCTTTCTAAAAGTAGTTATAATTATTCAAATAATGAACGAACGGAAATCCCTTATTCATTCAACAAAAGTAGTCAGTTATAAGGGATTTTTAACTTTAATGCAACGATCAAAAATTACCCACATTACAAATATCGTTCCATGTTATTGGCCACAGTAGGCTTCTTCGTCCCATTTTCTCTATAGCTATCATCAGATTATCAGAGTGAGAAACGACTTTCAAAACTCTTCACAGCCCAATTCGAATTATCTGCAATGAGTTAAAATTGAATAATATTTACGCGATCGACACCCATCAACCTCACTTAAGCCTGTAAAATCATCACATTAATGAATCCTAAAACAAAAATAGAGCGTCAATTTATCGGGTTACCCCCTTAAATCGACACTCTATTTTATTGACTCAAAACAGATTCAAACTCTTTTTATTTGCAATAAATCCTATATTTGCTCAACTTTTATAGATTTGCGCCCATTCGATTCATCGTTTAGAGTCTTTTATTTTATCCATTAATCTTTTCTATATTTAAACAATCATTACACTTATCGATAAAATGATTGCTCATCTTAACGAAACTTCGATAATTGAGCTTCAAGCGATGAAATCCGTTTGGTGCTCGCCGGATGCGTTGAGAGGAAATCCACATTGGAACTGCCGCTCAGTTGCGCCATCTTCTTCCAGAGCGTGACCGCCGCTTCTGGATTGTAGCCGGCATTAGCCATCAGCTCTAGACCAATTAAGTCCGCCTCTGTTTCCATCTTGCGTGAAAATGGGAGTGAGAAGGCCACTTGCCCTGCCTGCTGAATTAAATCTTCCGCCCCTTGATCTAAGCCCACAATGGCGGCGATCAGAGTAATTCCGGTACTTTTCGCCATCTCTTGGGAGACCTTTTCACGGCTATGCTCGCGCAGAACGTGCGCCATCTCGTGGCCAATAATTGCGGCAAGCTCATCATCGGTCAATTTTAACTGATCAATAATACCGGTATAGACCACCATTTTCCCGCCGGGCATGGCAAAGGCGTTCACATCATCGCTCTTAATGACGTTAATTTCCCAGTCATATTTAAGCGCATCGCTTCTAAATTTCGTGGTATGCGGTAAGAGACGATTGAAAATACGATTGACCCGCTTTGCTTGCGCCGATTGATCAAGTTTTCGCTCCTGCTTTGATGCGGTAATCAGCTGCGCATACCCTTCTGCCGCCGATTGATTGACCGCCGCTTCCGGCACCATGGTAAATTGCGCGCGATTCACACCCACTAATCCGCCCGATGTCGTACTTGCACACCCCGCCAGCACCAATCCCGCCAATAGCGTGGCGATGATCCCCTTTTTCATAGCTCTCTCCTACTCTTAACTCATTTAAATATTCGCAATGGCTTGATTATTACATATTTCAGCTAGCCATTGAGCAATTCTTTTTCCGATAAAATCTCCACACTCGGGAGTGCCTCGAGCCTGCCATAGAGCGCCTCATAATCTCGCGCCCGAACGCTCAATTCCACAAGGCAGATATCGGTAAATTCTTCGCGAACCTTGTTAAATTCAAGCCCATGCAGCGACTGATTCACCTCATTGGTTGCATCATAGCTATAACGAAAGATCAGCGGTTTGCCAATAATTTTCGTGACGATCTTCGCATTTTCGATCGCTTTTGCCGCCCCTTCTTGATAGGCTGAGACAAGCCCGCCGGTGCCAAGTTTAATCCCGCCAAAATAGCGCACCACAAGCACAATAATATTGGTTAATTCATGGGAATTGATCTGCCCTAAGATCGGTCTTCCTGCCGTGCCGGACGGCTCTCCATCATCATTGGCGCGATAATTATCATAGGATTCCCCAAGCATATAGGCCCAGCAGACATGGCGTGAATCGTTGTACTCTTTGCGATAATGCTCCACAAGCTCGAGCGCCGCCGCTTCAGAATCCACAAAATGGGCAAAACTGATAAATCGGCTTCGCTGCTCCACAAATTCCGCTTCCGCCATGCCTGCAATTGTCTTATAGGTATCTTTTATCACGCTCTGCCTTCCTCATTTCATCAAACGCCCATTAAAAAAGCCCTTAC
>JAAZCI010000298.1 GCA_012513365.1 Lysobacteraceae bacterium | reverse complement strand
CGCACAAATTCTATCGCTTCTTCAATGAAATCCCCTCAATTATTATCGTTGCAGTGGTGCTGCTTGTTATCCTAAAACGCCCAACGATTGGGATGTAGAGATAAAAACAAAATAGATCAATCAAAAGCCCCGACGTGTAGCGATGACAGGTCGGGGCTTTTATTATTACTGATTAAATTGAGTCTTACAGATTGTCAGAGGCGTAGAGCGCTAAGCGTGAACGTTCGCCTTGTTGTAAGGTGATGTGCGCGCTGTATTTCCAGCCTTGGAATTTTTCGACCACATAGGTTAAACCGGACGTGGTTTCGGTTAAGTACGGCGTATCGATCTGACCAATATTTCCTAGACAGATCACTTTGGTGTTTTCACCGGCGCGCGTAATGAGTGTTTTCATCTGTTTTGAGGTGAGGTTTTGCGCTTCATCGATAATCACCCATTTATTTTGGAACGTCCGTCCGCGCATAAAGTTAAGCGATTTAATTTTGATGCGATGCGCTAACAGATCATTCGTTGCGCCTTTGCTCCAATCATCTTTTTGATGATCGCCCATCAATACCTCAAGGTTATCCATGAGTGCGCCCATCCACGGTGCCATTTTTTCCTCTTCCGTACCGGGTAGAAATCCAATGTCTTCACCCACCGATACCGTTGCTCGGGTCATGATGATTTGATCATATTTTTTCGTCTCTAAAACTTCATGCAGCCCCGCCGCAAGCGCTAGGAGGGTTTTCCCCGTTCCCGCTGCCCCAAGGAGCGTGACGAAATCAATATCGGGATCAAGCAAGATATTAAGTGCAAAGTTTTGCCCTTTATTGCGTGCTTTAATGCCCCACACGCCATTATCGTGATAATCGTGTAATGGCTCAATAATCGCGGTATCGCCCTCTTTATCGCGGACGATGTAATCCATATTATCGCTGCCAACAAAGAGCCCTTGTCCAACGATCCAGTTTTTCACTTCATCGGCCTGCACTTTGTAAAAACTACGGCCCTCTTCTTCGGTCCACGACTCTAAATTGGTATCAAACTGCTCCCAAAAATGAGTGTCATATTCGGAAAATCCTTTGTACAAAAGATTGGCATCATCGAGAATTTGGTCGTTAAAATAATCTTCCGCCTCAATGCCAACAATCGCCGCTTTAATGCGAAGGTTAATATCTTTTGAGACTAAAATCACCCGCTCAGGATATTGCTCTTCAAGCGATAACGCCACTTGCAGAATAATATTATCGTTCACCCCTTTCACAAGGCGCGAACCCTCTGCCGTCTCTTCAAGCGGACGAGTTTGGAAAAAAAGGCGACCGGTACAGAGCTTGCAATCATCGTTTTGAATTTGCGGCACAATCGGTACACCATCATTGAGATCGCCATCAAAATCCTCGAGCATATCGTTGATAAAACGGCTCGCTTGACGGGCATTTCGCGATGGCTCCGAGCGCCCCCCTTTATTGCGGTCAAGCTCTTCTAACACAATCATGGGCAAGTAAATATCATGCTCATGGAAACGGAAAATCGATGTGGAATCATGCATTAAAACGTTAGTATCTAAAACAAAAATCTTTTTAGAACGATGGGGTTTTAGCGTTGTCATACTCTTGGTTTCTCCTCGTGTGAGTCGCTTGTTGATCATAATAAGCGGGAATAAATATCAATCTATTGGGCAAATCGAAGGGTTCTTT
>JAAZCI010000297.1 GCA_012513365.1 Lysobacteraceae bacterium | reverse complement strand
CCGATTGTCTTTGCGACGATTGTGGTCGGCGTTGCGGGCATGGGGGATTCGAAAAAGCTCGGTCGAATCGGCTTTAAATCGATTCTCTACTTTGAGATTATTACCACCATTGCGATTGTGGTCGGGATTACGGCGGCGAATCTCTTTCATCCGGGAACGGGGATTGATGTGTCGGCGTTAACGCAAAGTGATATCTCCCAATACGCGCAAGGGGCGGTGTCGGTTCAGCATGATAATCACTTTGTGAAAACGCTGTTAGGCCTCATTCCCACCAATATTGTGGACTCGATGGCAAAAGGGGATATGCTCGCGATTATCTTTTTTGCAGTGATCTTTGGTGTCTCTCTAGCCGGTCTTTCGAGCGATAAACGCGATCCGCTAATTAATGTGTTAAATAGCGTTGCGGAGACGATGTTTCGGGTGACCAATCTGATTATGCGTTATGCGCCAATTGGGGTCTTTGCTCTCATTGCCGTCACGGTGACCCAATTTGGGTTTGAGTCGCTAATTCCGCTCTTAAAACTGGTGGTGCTTGTGTATGCGGCGATTATCTTCTTTGCCGTTGTGGTATTAGGCCTTGTGGCAAAACTCTTTGAGATCAATATCTTTAAGTTGATGGCGATTTTAAAAGATGAACTGATTCTTGCCTATTCAACCTCCAGCTCTGAAAGCGTGCTCCCGCGCATTATGCAAAAGATGGAAGCCTATGGCGCGCCGAAAGCGATTACAGGCTTTGTGATTCCAACGGGCTATTCTTTTAATCTCGATGGCTCGACGCTCTACCAGAGCATTGCGGCGATCTTTGTGGCGCAGTTATTTGGTATTGATCTCTCGATTTGGCAGGAGATTACCCTCGTTTTAACGCTGATGATTACCTCGAAAGGGATTGCCGGCGTTCCGGGCGTGTCGTTTGTGGTGCTCCTTGCGACTTTGGGTAGCGTTATGCCGATGGAGCAAGCGACTTTAGGGCTTGCCTTTATTGCCGGCGTTGACCGCATTATGGATATGGCGCGTACCGCGTTAAATGTGGTGGGGAACTCTCTTGCTGCACTTGTAATTGCGAAATGGGAAGGGCAGTTTGATGAGGATAAAGCTCGCCGTTATGAAGCTGAAATGTTAGGGATCGAGGAGGATCAAAACCGAGAGGTTTTGGACGATCAAGCGTTACAGGTGCCGCTCGTTTTATCAAAGGCAGAGCAGGATTAAAACTACGATAACCTGAGTAATAAAAGCGGACAATAAAAAACCTCTTAAGCGCCGATTTATTTGAAAGGCATGCTTAAGAGGTTTTTGCGTTTTAGCCTTGATGGTTAACGTCTAAATCGACAATTAACGATTACGTTTTGCTGCGATACGCATTCTAAGCGCGTTGAGCTTGATGAAGCCTTCCGCGTCTTTTTGGTTGTATGCGCCTTCGTCATCTTCAAACGTTGCGATTGATTCATCAAAGAGAGAATCGTCTGATTTACGGCCAACAACAATGACGTTGCCTTTGTAGAGTTTAAGGCGAACTACACCGTTCACATATTCTTGTGATTTGTCGATCATGGTTTGAAGCATTTCACGCTCAGGGCTCCACCAGTAACCGTTATAGATGAGGCTTGCGTAACGTGGCATTAATTCATCTTTAAGGTGTGCAACTTCACGGTCTAAGGTGATTGATTCGATCGCGCGGTGTGCTTTAAGCATGATGGTGCCAGCTGGAGTTTCGTAGCATCCACGAGCTTTCATACCCACGTAACGGTTTTCTACGATATCCACACGGCCAATTCCATTGTCGCCTGCGAGTTTGTTAAGGCGTGCCATCACCGTTGCAGGTGATAAACGCTCGCCATCGATCGCAACGATGTCCCCTTTTTCATAGGTTAATTCTAAGTAAGTTGGGGTGTTTGGAGCTTCTTCAGGAGAAACCGTCCAGCGCCACATGTCCGATTCTGGCTCTGCCCATGGATCTTCCAAGAGGAGACCTTCATAGGAGATATGAAGTAAGTTAGCATCCATTGAATAAGGTGATTTTTTACCGTGACGGTCGATCACGATGTTGTTTTTCTCAGCATAATTGAGGAGCTTTTCACGTGACATTAAGTCCCACTCACGCCATGGTGCGATCACTTTAACGTCGGGTTTAAGTGCGTAAGCACCCAGCTCGAAACGTACTTGGTCGTTTCCTTTACCGGTTGCGCCGTGTGAGATCGCATCTGCGTTGGTTTCATTGGCGATTTCGATTAAGCGTTTTGAGATTAACGGACGCGCGATTGAAGTCCCTAAAAGGTATTCGCCTTCATAAATTGCATTGGCACGGAACATTGGAAAGATAAAGTCACGAGCAAACTCTTCGCGTAGATCGTCGATATAGATCTCTTTAACCCCTAATGCTTGCGCTTTTTCGCGTGCAGGTTCAACTTCTTCGCCTTGTCCGATATCAGCGGTAAAGGTTACCACTTCACAGTTATACTCATCTTGTAGCCATTTTAAGATCACAGAGGTGTCCAGGCCGCCAGAGTAGGCGAGGACGACTTTGTTTACTTTATCCATTAGTGTCTCCTGTTGTACTAATTGCTAATTATTGATTTTGAAAAGTTCTTCAATTTCAGGGATGCTATCTTTATTGTTGATATAAAGAATTATGTGGTCATCATCTTCGATTAACGTTTCATCGTTGATGATGAGGACGTTACCTTTCCGTATGATACCAGATAAAATGGTTCCCTCGGGCCATTTTATGTCACATATATGTTTGCCGATGAGCTTCGAGCTCTCTTCTGTACCATGGGCGACAATTTCAATCGCTTCCGCGCTGCCAAGTCCAAGTGAATAGACCTGCACCACATCGCCTTTACGGATGTAGGTCAGGAGCGTACTTAAGGTGACTTGTTGCGGTGAAAAGGCAAGATCAATCTTCGATTCTTCTTGAATCAACTCCAAAAAGGAGGAACGATTAATCAGCGTCATCGCATATTTTGCCCCAAGCCGTTTTGCGAGCATGCTCGATAAAATATTGGTCTGATCGTCGTTCGTTACCGCGCAGAAAATATCGGTGGTTTCGATGTTCTCTTCAAAGAGAAGGTTTTCATCGGTACAGTCGCCTTGAAGCACTAGGCTATTATTGAGATTGGAGCTTAAGCGGTGCGCCCGATCGGAATCGGTTTCAATCACTTTAACTTGCGCAAAGGTTTCGAGTGTTTCCGCCAGTTGCGCGCCGATATTCCCGCCGCCTGCGATAATAATCTTTTTCGCGGTTTTATTGGTGGGATTGAGCTTTTCAATGAGATGTCGGGCTTGATGGCGCGCCGTTAAAAAGTAGAGGTAATCCCCCGGAAGAAGCACGGTTTCACCATTTGGGAAAAATTCCTCCCCATCGCGAAAGAGTACGGTGAAATTAACATTAATATGGGGCAGTTTCTCGCGGATCTCAGCAATGGAGCGATAGGCAAAGGGTGCGCCTTCTTGAATGTCGGTAGAGATCATCAGCGCTTTCCCTTTGGCAAAACGTAGCACATCGTGCGCGCCGGGAAGCTCGATAATATTTTTAATCTGATCGGTTACTAAAATTTCCGGGCTGATCACCACGTCAATATTAAATGCTGAATTGATCTTATAACCAAAGATATTGTCGGAATGCTCGATATAGGCTTGGGAGCGCAGACGGGCAATTTTGAGTTTGACATTAAAGAGAGAATAGGCAAGCTGACAGGCCACAATATTGACCTCATCACTTGATGTAACGGCAATTATAATATCGGCACTGGCAGCATCCGCTTCCTCTAAAACGGTGGGATGCGCCGCGTTACCACGAATGGTACGGATATCATATTGCTCTTTAAGGGCCGCTAACGGTTCGTAGTGACTATCGATAATCGTAATCTCATTTTGCGCCTCTTTCGAAAAGACGTGCGCAACCGTGGAGCCAACCTGACCTGCGCCTAAAATTAAAATCTTCATGACAAATTTGCTTATGGAATAATCGCACTCAATTATAGCCCATTTAAAAGGGGATTGATACGAGGCTTCACAACAAACGCTAAGTTTTTTATAAAATGCAACTGATTACTGAAAATGATTTGAAAAGAAGAATGATTTTCGTTAGTATGCGCACTTACAAATAAGTTTGAGTTGCTTGATTATTAAGGCGACAAACCTCGTTAGGTGAGGCTCCTATAGGGAGATACGTTACTGCCCAGAAACGTCGAGAGACACCAATGGGTTAGCAGAGAAAATCGAATTAAGGTTTCTTTAATGTAACTGGTTAAATGGAGCATTAACCGGCCCTATAGTGCTAAAACTTTACGAAGGGGGATCCTTCAAACATCGACTTTGAGCGTCTCATTTTGGGGCGACTCAGCCATCGTTGCGTCAATTTTGGTAAAACCTCCATCGCTATCGAATAAATATGCGAAAATAGAGCCCATTGTGAACGGCATCTATTTTTAGTCATTATTGATATCAAATTTATTGAGCTTTATTGATAATCAAGCTGCGCTCGAATTGTATAATTATATATTCGTGCTAAAAGATGAGGGAGTATCCTATGGTCATTCAAGATCTCAAGATGAGCTTTGCAGAAGACACCGTCGGTTCGTTAATGAGCCACGAGTTTATCCGCATTCCTGAAGATTATACCGCTGATGAAGCGATTGTATATCTGCGCCAAAATGTGCGTGGAAAGGCCAATATTCACTATATCTATGTGGTCGATAGCACCGAAAAGATTAAGGGCGTACTCTCACTCCGTGAGCTTTTAGGCGCAAAAGGCGCCCTTATTTTAAAAGAGTTTATGAAAAAAGAGCTTATTGTGCTCGATTCAAATCTCGACCAAGAACTTGCCGCGCGAATCTTCCAAGATACCGACCTTGTCACCATTCCCGTTGTGGATGAAGAGCGTCATATGATAGGGGTAATCCACGTCGATGCGATGATGGACGTTATGCAGGAAGAGGCCACTG
>JAAZCI010000296.1 GCA_012513365.1 Lysobacteraceae bacterium | reverse complement strand
TTATCGGAGGCTTTTTTGAAGTAGCGCGCGGCTCTGTCTAGATCGCGTTTGACCTCATTTCCCTCATAATAATAGATTCCCATGCGGCAGAGATCGTCTTTATTCCCGAAAAATGCCGAAATTCGTGTACAGATATAAGTAAATGAAACCATGGTGATGCGAGCCCCTATCTCGGGTTGATAATCAAACAAACCCTTATTATATCATTATTATAAGACGGGACGATTTGTCAGATCGCGGGCAATAAAAACGGCGCTGCCGATTAAGATACCGAGAGCGCCGCTGCTGATTATGCGGGAAAACTATTTTTTATCCGTAGAGATACCAAGTAACGGATAGAGTGGGCAGAACTTGAAGATACCGGTTAAAAGCGGTACAACCCCGATCCAACCCCAAACGCCGATGGTTCCCATAAGCGTTAACGCGATCAATACGATGCCCACTAAAATACGTAAAATGCGGTCTATACCACCAATGTTAGCTTTCATTTGATTCTCCTTATCAATGCAAATAAAACCAGAGCTTTCATTATACCATTTCGTAAAATGTATGCTACGGCTCAAGATCAATATCATTCAATTTTAACTCATATCGCTTCCCTTTATCATAATAAACAATGAGTGAGGGGATGAAATGTTTCTCTGGTAGGAGCGCGACCTCAATGCGATCATCGCCTTCGCCATTTTGATAATGATCAGCCTGATAGGAAACCCGATTGATGCGCTGATCGAGCGTGCCGATTTTGACAAACGGAGTGCGCGTATAGACTTTTTTACCATTGGTGGTCTGAATTACCCCCTCCATCACGCCATGATCGATCGCCATCTGCCACGCAAGGGTATAAAAATCTTTCGATTGGGGCAGAAGTTTCGCCGTTTTTACCTCATCGCGCTTGCCGTAAGTGATGGTTTGATTGCCATAATCATAATTGGCGTAGGCATAGCGCTCGCCTCCGCGATAATCTCTAAATTCAGTAGGGAGGAGCTCATTTTCTTTGATGAGGCCTTTGGAGGAAAAGCGCATATTTTTAAAGGGAATGGCCACTTCAGTGACGATCGAAAAGGTCTTATGATCGTGGCTAAAGTGCATTTTTGCGGGAACGCCGTAGGGACCGGTGAATTTAAGATTGATCGTTTCGGGGAGATCCAATGCGTGACTTACGCTAAAAATGAAGGGAGAAACGAGGAGGGTCATGCAGATTTTTTGGATAGATTTCATAGTGCTAGCGCCCTTTTATAATAAATTATTGAACTCTCTGATTTGATGTGATTATACTAAATGATTCGCTATTTACCACAACCATCAATATAGGAGAAACAGAGTATGTCTCATGATTTGCGTAATCGTCACTTTCTAAAACTTTTAGACTTCACCTCCGACGAAATTCGCTATCTGATCGACTTAGCGGCAGAGCTAAAACAAGCTAAAGCCGAAGGCCGTGAGGAGCAATATTTAATTGGGAAAAATGTCGCGTTAATTTTCGAAAAGACCTCTACTCGAACTCGATGTGCAACCGAAGTTGCGGTGCACGATCAGGGTGGGCGTTTAACCTATATTGGCGATTCAGGCTCGCAAATTGGGCATAAAGAGTCGATGAAAGATACGGCGCGTGTTCTTGGGGAGATGTACGATGCGATTCTTTATCGTGGATTTAGCCAAGATGTGATCGAAAATGAGCTTGCAGCGTATGCCGGTGTGCCAGTGTATAATGGGCTAACTGATGAATTTCATCCCACACAAATGCTCGCCGATGCGCTCACTATGAAAGAGAATATCGATAAGCTTTTTGAAGAGATTCATTACGCTTATTTAGGCGATGCGCGTAACAATATGGGGAATTCTCATCTGGTATTAGCGGCAAAATTAGGGATGCATATTCGCATCGGTGCGCCGAAGAATTTATGGCCGGAAGAGGCGCTAGTAAAAACCTGTCAAGCGATTGCAAAAGAGACCGGAGCGACCATTACGCTCACTGAGGACCCAAAATTGGCAGTAAAAGGCGTCGATTTTGTACACACGGACGTATGGGTGTCGATGGGCGAGCCGGAAGCGGCGTGGAAAGAGCGGATCGATTTACTCCTTCCATATCAAATCAATAGTGAATTAATGAATGCATCAGGCAACCCCGATGTGAAGTTTATGCACTGTCTGCCCGCGTTCCATAATCGAGAAACCACTGTCGGCGAATGGATTTATGAAACTTTTGGTCTCGATGGCGTAGAAGTGACGGAAGATGTCTTCGAATCGGAGAAAGCGATCCAATTTCCGCAAGCCGGTAACCGAATGCACACTATTAAAGCGGTGCTCGTCGCAACATTAAAGAATTGATTTTATGGTGAAACTCAAGTTTCACAATAGGTCATAATATAAAACTTCATAATATAGATTCATAATAAATATTTTAAATAAGTGTTGATCATAAACGCAACTTCATTTTTTGAGGTTGCGTTTTTTTATTTTGATTACTATAAAAAGCATGCCAACTTTACTTATTCGACAATGTAAAGGGATTGTTTTGGTTTAAAATCGTTTAAAAACAACTATATAAGTATTGCAAAGAATCAATTTAATTATCTAATCATTACACTTGCTTACATAAATCGACAATAATCAAACGTTTGGCTATAATCCATCCGAATTTAGTTTTGGTGGCGCATAAATCAAAAATGTAATGGTGATTTACGTCAACAAAAATGTCATTTTTTAAACGTGTGATATTAGGATTGATTTAAGTCGTGAATAGAATATTTAAAGTAGTTTGGAATCAAGCGCTCGGCACTTGGATGGCCGTTTCAGAATTAGGCAACAAAAACCGTAAGACAAAATCGTCGCGTACGCAAAAAGCCACATTACTCGCCGGAGCACTCGGAATTGCTCTAACAGGGGCACAAGCGGAAGAAGAGACCGGTGAAGAGATTTTCTATAATGGGAATACTTTGGAGATTCGCAATCTTCATAAGTTAAAAAAGATTACCGATAAGTCAGGCAATGAAACCTATGAGAGCTCGGGCGTTTTTTATAATGAAAAAATTACAGGTGATACGTCCCTTGAGATCAGTGCGCCAAATGTAAAGTATAAAAAAGAGAAAGCGACAGGCTTGTTGAGAGACTCAAGAGGTGAGCTTGTAAGAGGTGATACTGAGAAGCATGTGCTCGATCCCAATGGGAAGATTTTACATAAAGGTGAAGATGACCGTTATGGTCGTAGTGTGACGCTTAAATCCAATTCTGCTGAAGGGAATGATTACACTGGTACGACAAAGATCAATCATGGCGTATCTGTGCATATTGGCGGAAAAGATGAAGGGGATTTCAACACAAATATCTTAGGTAAAAGCAATGATTTAGATATTGAAGGCTATACCTCTGTAATGATCCACAGTACGGAAACAGTTAAAAATTTAACTTTTGAAGCGGGTGATCATCAAAAAATCGATCGTCATGTTGTGTGGAATGGTGATCAAGAAGACAAAGATCAGTCTGATGTTTCTCATTTTTATACTCTTGTTGAGAGTGCAAACTATACTCCAAGTGATAATGGTCAGTATGTTTGGAATGGCGAATGGGAGCTATATGATTCTGAGGTCCATGGTGAAGGTCATACCATGTATGAGAGAGTTGAGACGAAACGACTTGAGAATCGTACCAATGATCCTTCAGGCGGGTCTCTATTCTTGGATAACAAGGCTCATTTAATCGTTGAAGAGGAAACCAGCTTTATTGGTGGAGATTATAATCGAGGAGGTTTTACGCTGAATATGCAGGTGGATCAAGCCTCATTTGATCTTCAAGGTAAAGCGACCTTTACCGATGCGAATCTTTCCTTAAGTCGTCAATCCCAGGGAGAAATTCAAGAGGGAATTAGTTTTACCGGGCATGGCGCGGGTGTGCGCGTATCAGGTAATTCAACTTTAGATGTAACCGGTGATTTTGTTGCTAAAACAAATGATGGTGCGCGTACATTCCATCATGTTGAGCAGGGGTCTACTGCAACATTTAATGACAATGTGGTACTAGAAAATGCTGAATTAACCATTTCCGACGGACTCTATTTCCGTCACGATAGTCGCCCGGCTTATGAGGGTGAGATCGATGAAGAGACTCAGAATAAAGCTGTTCAGGGCGTTTGAGAATTATATGTGCCATATAAGAGTCAGGTTATTGCGAAGAAGGATATTACTTATAGTGGTGCAGGAAGTCGTTTAGATATTCATGGTAGTAGTCTCACTGTAGAAGGCAATTTAACAGCGCAGGATCAATTATCAGGTACATTTTTAGGTGCTACATTTGCAGCTAAAGGTGAAGGTAAGAAGGTTGATCTAAATAATG
>JAAZCI010000295.1 GCA_012513365.1 Lysobacteraceae bacterium | reverse complement strand
GAGAGATAGAGCGAGACAATAAGCCTTTTTTATTGCCCTTGTACTTCTTATCAAATCGCGGTAGTTTAAAGGGAAATCGCTTTTTTCTATCCGATAACAACAATAAAAAAGGATTGCTATGACCTCCTTAATTTCAGATCAACAATCGCTCCTGTTGTGGGCGTTTATCATCATTGCAGCGAGCGTTTCCATTTTGGTTGAACAGCGCTACGCGTGGTCGTCGAAAGTGCCGGGCGCGGTGATTGCACTGATAATTGCCATTGGATTTTCGAGCTTTAAAATCATTCCGACCGATGCGCCAGTGTATGACGCAGTATGGGGCTATGTAGTGCCGTTTGCGATTCCGCTCCTTCTTTTTCAGGTCAATGTGGCGAGCATTTTTAAAGAGAGTCGCAGACTGCTGTTTATCTTTTTAATTAGCTCGGTGGGGACGATGATTGGCGCGGTGATTGCATTTTTCCTCTTCCGTAATGCGATTCCTGAACTCGATAAAATTACCGGCATGATTAGTGCCTCCTATATTGGCGGCGGGGTCAATTTCGCAGCGATGACGGCAAAGCTCGAGCCCTCAAAAGATATGACGGCCTCAACCATTGTGGCGGACAATCTTATCATGGCGCTCTATTTCATTATTTTGGTGACGATTAGCGGGATGATGTGGTTTCGTAAACGCTTTGCAACGCCCCACATTGACGCAGTGGAGAAGAGCCTTGCGGGAAGTGAGAGCGATAATCTGGCGAAAGCCTACTGGACGCCCAAAGCGATCTCGCTGAAAGACATTGCCATCAATATGGCGGTGACGGTGTTTTTGGTGGCGGTCTCCTTTACCTTAGCCGAGCTTCTCTCTCCCCTTAAAGTGCACGCAAGTGGCATCGTCTCAGAGATTGCGATCGGGCTTATTACTGATAAATATCTCATCTTAACGACGCTCACTTTTGTTGTGATTGCGCTCTTTCAATCTCACTTTCAAAAATTGAGCGGTAGCCAAGAGATGGGCACCTATATGATTTATCTCTTTTTTGTGGTGATCGGGATTCCGGCATCGCTACCGCTGATTATTCAAAATGCGCCGCTGCTCCTTCTATTTGTGATCACCATTATGAGCATGAATCTTGTGGTGAGCCTTCTGTTTGGGAAGCTCTTTAAGTTTTCCCTTGAGGAGATTTTGCTCGCATGTAATGCGAATGTCGGCGGCCCGACCACTGCTGCGGCCATGGCGATTAGTTGCGGTTGGCGTAATTTAATTGGCCCGATTTTAGTGATCGGAACGGTGGGATATGTGATCGGGAATTATGCCGGCACGATTATTTATACAATTTTAACGCGCTTTATGGGAGCTTAATGGATGAGCGGTGAGCTGTTTGGAAAAGAGGATTTGGTGAAGTTAGCCAATGATCGCATGCCCTTTGGAAAATATGCCGGCGGGCGCTTGATTGATCTGCCGGAAGCCTATCTGCTCTGGTTTGAGGGGAAGGGCGGCGGCTTTCCTAAAGGAGAGCTTGGGCGACTCTTAAAATTGGCGCTAATGCTTAAAATCGACGGCACCGATCGGCTCATTCATCCGCTTAAATCAGGGCGAGATTAGTTCGATTTGTTTGTCTGATCAATAAGTTATAGCGGGCTCATATGGCGTTGACGATAGCGATCGGGCGTGGTGCCGGCAATGGTTTGAAACATCGCGATAAAACTTGACGCGGAGCGGTAACCGACATCAAAGGCGATCTCTTCGATGGTTTTCCCCTGTTCCAAGAGCGAAATGCCGTGAATAAAGCGCAGGCGCTGACACCACTCATTAAAGCTCATGCCGAGCTCTTTTTGAAAGTGTCGCGTTAAGGTACGCTCGGTGGTAAAGACGCTCTCGGCCCACTCTTTTAAGGTGCGCCGATTAGCAGGATCTTTCTCAAGCGCCGTTAAAATCGGCTTTAATAGACGGTGCTCTGAGCTTGGTAGATAGGTATGGCCGATCATCGCATCATGGAGCTCATCAATTAAGACGTAGGCTTTGCGTTTATCGGTGCCAGATTCGGGAATTAGGCGATCGCTCTCAAAAAAATAATCAATAATTGCGCGGGCAATCTCACTCAGTTTTAAGAGAGACGGGCTCTGCGTTAGCGCGGTGGTCTCCTCTTCATGAATGTTAATGGAGCGAAATCGTGTCGGCTCGTGATTGTAACAGGCGTGAGTACAGTGGGGTGGAATCCAGATGGCAAATCCCGGAGGCGCAATAAAACGCTCGCCCTCAATCTCAAGGGTAATAACGCCGCATTTCACAAAAATAATCTGTCCCCAGGGGTGATTGTGTGGCAGATATTCACTCGCCTCGTTAATATTTTCATCAGCCAGCATCATAAAATGGTTAGGATTCATATCAAACCATTCGATCGGTAATTGGTGCGCCATCGAAAAAAGCCCTCTTAAAATGTCAGATTAGTGAAGAAGAATGTCCGTTTTACGGTATATCATTCATTTAAGACATCTCTATACTAGTACACCGATGAGAAAAGATCTTATTTAAATTGAATGATAGCGTGACGTTTTGTCACAGGAGAGATAAATGAAACTGACTGCAATGCTCTATCCGCTCGTCGCGGTAATGATCTGGGCAATGAATGCTGTTGTGAATAAATTGTCCGCCGGCGTGATCGAGCCTGCAACGATTTCGTTTTACCGCTGGGTGCTGGCGGGGATTATTTTAACGCCGTTTTGTTTGCGTGGCACCCTTATGAATTGGGCAAAAATTCGCCCGCTTCTTGGAAAGCTCGCCTTTTTAGGATTCTTGGGAATGGCGCTCTATCAATGCCTTGCCTACTATGCAGCGCACACCATTTCGGCCACGATGATCGGGATTTTCCTCTCGCTCACGCCGCTGTTAACGATTTTATTTAGCCTTGTGATTTTACGTACACCGCTCACAATCGGGCTTGTGATTGGGAGTTTGTTGTCGTTTTTCGGCATTACTTGGCTGATTAGTGGCGGCAACCCGAAACTTCTTTTAGAGATCGGGATCGGCAAGGGCGAGCTTATGATGCTTGTAGCCTCTTCAGCCTACGCGCTCTACGGGGTTTTAACGATGAAGTGGAAGATCACGATTTCAACTTGGCAATCGCTCTATTGGCAGGTGATTTTCGGGATTATTATCCTTATTCCGCTCTTTATGTTTGCCGGAAATGTGGCGATTACCCGCGATAACGTGGCGCTTATTTTATTTGCCGGCATTCCAGCATCGATTATTGCGCCGTTTCTATGGCTCCAAGGGGTTGCGCGTTTAGGCGCGAGTAAAACCTCGCTCTTTATGAACTTATCACCGCTTTTCACTGCGATTATTTCGATTATTTTCCTTCACGAAACGCTCGAAAGTTATCACATTATTGGAGGGGGAATTTCATTGGTCGGCGTCATGATTGCTCAGCAGATGAATCAAGAATTTCGCTTTAAAAGCCGAGAAAAGGTCTTAGCAGAACTGAATCAAGCAGAATAATAGGCTGTAATAAAAGATACGAAAAACGCCTAAAACGCTTAAAAAAGAATCCATGAGGATGGAGGAGAAAAGCCCGAGCACTGATGTTTCCAGAGTGTTCGGGCTTTTTTATGTTGTTTATGTTTAATGTGAATTTGATTGGAGGATCGCCCTTCAAAAAAGCGCTACGCTTTCTGCTCCGGGAGGCACACCTCATCGCTAATCAGTTTAATGGGCGGGAGCTCTTCAGGATCTTCCGCGTCATCACTTTCCGCAATGGAGGCCGCGTTATCAACGGGCACTAAATTGCTCGGCGCGTTCTCGTTAGCCTCATCATTTAAGACCTCATCAAGGGTCTCTTTTAGATTTGAAAGGGCGCTCGCATCGTCCTCAATTTCCTCCGGCTCATCGTGAATAAAGGGGTGATATTGGCTCTCAAAAGCGAGGGCTAAAATATCGTAGAGACTTTTCACAATGCGGCGACTGTAATTGAGGTCGTTCATGAGCGAGCTAGTACTAAAGCCATCGATCTCATCTTTGCGCACCGCCATAAAAATTTCACGGCGGAAGACGCGTTCAAACTGTTTACTCTTTTCAATCAAACGCTCGATTTCAGCGAGGCTTTCATTTTTTAATTCCGCGGTTATCCCCTCTTTTTCGAGAATCTGATAGAGGCGATAGATTTCGCGAATATTCTTAAAGAGATAGATTTTAAGCTGTTGATAAAAGTTTCGCACATCCGACTCCGAGAGAGCGGAATAGCGGGAGAAGTTGTCTTGCAATTGGTGACTGTTTTTCACCGAGTCAACGAGCTTTAGCGCGATCATTTGGCAGTTAAGCAGATGCTCTTGGTAATAGGCGCTCTCTTCCTCATCGTCAAATTGAATGCGACTCATAAAGGAGAGGATTTCGCTATAGATGCCTTTCACGTAGCGCTGATAAAGTTTATTAGCATCAAGGGGGGCATCGTCCATGCCTTTACGG
>JAAZCI010000033.1 GCA_012513365.1 Lysobacteraceae bacterium | reverse complement strand
TGCTCGTTACTCGTTAAATTTAGATCGCGTTCGAGCACTTCGACCTCGCGTGCAAGCTCATTAAGCGACACAAATCGCTCTTGGGAGCTTCGCTCGGGCGTTGCCCAAAAAAGATAGATAATAAGCGCTAAAACCGCCACCAAAACTAGACTAATCAATAAGATTAATCGGTTTCGGCGACGGTCTTTTGGCAGAACCACTGAAATTGCAGCGACCTGCCCACGTTCTTCTTCTGTTAACGATACATTAGACGTTACTCTTTGACGGGTCAAAATATGCCCCCTTTATCTGTAAATTAATCAAGAATGACGCTCGATTGCATTTACAATCTCGTCACGCGTAAATGGTTTGGTAATGAAGTCATCACAACCGGCTAGATCGCCTCTAGCTTTATCAAACGCGCCATCCTTGCTCGTTAACATAATAATCGGGATTTTCGCAACATCGTGAGGCGATGATTTTAAAATTTGACAGGTATCGTAGCCATCAAGATTGGGCATCATCACATCCATAAAGATAATGTCGGGTTTAATGCGCGAGACGTTCACTAACGCATCAAACCCATCTTCGATACCAACGACTTCATAATTCTCTTTTTTTAGAATTAGCTCAGCGGTTTTCCGAACAGTACTACTGTCATCCACCACCATCACTTTTAGTCCGTAATTACTCATCTATCTCTCCTAACACTCAATGGAATTTAGAATTTATAAGGCGATGCTAAGCGGGAGAAAACAGCCATCCCACTTATCAATCGCCTCA
The DNA here is from genome assembly GCA_012513365.1 of Lysobacteraceae bacterium. Lineage (GTDB taxonomy): Bacteria > Pseudomonadota > Gammaproteobacteria > Cardiobacteriales > Wohlfahrtiimonadaceae > CALZBJ01. Next base: position 8,295 of record JAAZCI010000033.1, on the reverse strand, counting down.
ATACTGCGTTACTTTATAACTTTATATTATGAACGTTTCCACTCAATCCAGTTGTAGACAATCCCTGCGCCACCAATCACTAAAAACGCAAGGAACGTCCACATCGGAATGGATAGTCCAAATAGTTCCCAATCGATCTTGGTGCAATCGCCTCTCGCAAATAAAAGCTCTCGAATGAAATCGAAATCTAAAAACTCTTCAATCTTCATGGTCGTTTGCCGGCATGAATCAAGCTCATCACTGTGGTTCAACTGAAGCCACGAGTGCTTGCCTGATAGAAATAGCCCAATCATCGTCGCTACCCCAATCAATCCGGCATAAACCTTCGCGCCCCACCCTTTCGGATGGTGAATTCCCGCCACTAAAAAAAGCCCGCCCAAAAAGCTAAACGCCAATCGCTGCAAAATACAGTATGGACATGGCTCTAGCCATAAATAGTTTTGGAAATAGAGAATCGCTATCCCAATCGCTACAAATGAAAATCCTGCCAAGGTGAGATTAAACCAACGTTTTGATCTAAAAATTGATCGCATATCCGCGCTTCCCTTGAGTCATTTATATATGACTCGTTATTCTACCTTGATTTCAAATCAAGACGTATTCAAATCAATGAAATCTTAATATCTATCAATAAAAAAAGCCTGCATCCAAATGAATGCAGGCTTTCGTATGATTGGCGTCCCTACGGGGATTCGAACCCCGGTTGCCGCCGTGAAAGGGCGGTGTCCTAGGCCTCTAGACGATAGGGACATGTGTCTTGGTGGAGCTAGACGGAATCGAACCGACGGCCTCTTGCATGCCATGCAAGCGCTCTACCAACTGAGCTATAGCCCCAGACGTTGTCTGAGGATGACTATAATACTGAAAGGCCTATCCTCTGTCAACATTAACATTGCGCAATTTTAAGCCAATTAACCTGCACGGGATTTTTCTTTCTGCTCTTCAACCTCTTTACAGTCAATACAGAGCTCTGCAGTCGGGCGTGCTTCAAGACGTTTAATGCCAATTTCGATGCCACAGGTATCGCAATATCCGTAATCATCAAGGCCTAAACGACGTAATGTTTTTTCAATTTTCGCAAGCAATTTACGCTCACGATCACGCGTTCTTAACTCAAGCGAGAAACCCTCTTCTTGCGTCGCTCGATCGTTTGGATCTGGAAGATTGAGCGCTTCGTCTTGCATATTATTGACGGTTTTTTCGCTCTCGCGCATTAACTCACTGCGCCAGCCTTCCAAAATTTTGCGAAAATGCTCTTGCTGAGCTTCGTTCATATACTCCTCTCCTTCCGCAGGAATATATGGTTTAAAATCTTGAAACTGATCTTTCATAATATTTAATCCTCTAATACGATCGTAATTTCATTTAATCTCTAAATTAAATTTTAAAGAGAGCTATTGTAATCAATCTGAAAATTATTCCTATCTTTATTTCTTAAAAAAGATAGCGTGTATCAATTTTCTATTAAAAACTACAGCTCCTTGTATTCACCTTCATATAAATTGCCGCGACGATCATTTTCGCCATCCTTTGGTGATGATTGGGATGCTTGTCTCATCTCGTCATAAAACTTTGTCTGAGCGGCCTGCGCCTCATCCATCTGCGTTTTTAAGATTTTGCGAATTTGGCGAGTACGCCACCAAAAAACTAGCGCACCGATACTGCCTGCAATCAATAAAAAGAGCAAGATCACAGCGCCAAATGTGAAGGTAAATATTAACGAAACAATGCCTATCCCCGCCATCAGAATTTTCTGCCACAGCGTTGCGGGCTTACCATTAATGCGTAGTTGACTCATTGCGTTCTCCTTATGGTTCGGGGAGGGAATCTATCAATGTAGGGGGTGAGTTGGCTTTTTTCAAGTTTTAGCCAAGATTTAACACGTCATACATCGAATAAATATTAGGCGTCTTTTGCTCACTTAACCACGCCGCCGCGCGAATTGCCCCTTTTGCAAAGAGCGTGCGATCAAACGCAACGTGAGTAATGGAGATCGACTCCTCTAAACTGGTAAAGGATGCGGTGTGCGTGCCGGCGATATTACCGCTTCGCTCCACAGACATCCCAATTTTGTGTTCTTCACGGGCGAAATGGCCGGGCGTGTAGAGCTCATAATTAAGATTGTAGACCTTCAATTTTGCGTTAATCATCTCTTCAGCGAGTGATACTGCCGTTCCTGAAGGGCTATCGACTTTAAAACGGTGATGCTTTTCATGGACATCAATATCGAAATCTTCATCCAAAATCTCCGCCATTTTTCCAGCCACATAGCGCTGTAAACAGGCGCCGACACTGGTATTGGATGCGACAATGACCGGAACCTTTTCAGATAGCGCTGAAAGTTTGTCTGCCATCTTTTCAGGACTCCAGCCCGTCGTACAGATAATGAGCGGTTTTGGCGAGCGCAGTGCTGCGGTTAAATTCGCTTCAACTAGCGACGCATGGGAGAAATCGATCACCAGATCATTCTCTTGAAACACACGATCAAGGGCGGCATCGCCTGAGTTTTCCATGCTGTAGCCAATCCCAAGCTCAAAGCGAGGATCTTGCCCAATCATCTCTGTCAAAATGGAGCCCATGCGCCCCGTTTCACCAATTACTCCAACCGTTGTCTTTGCCATAATCGTGTCATCTCTTATATTAAAATCGTCGTACATTGAGTTGTGCTGATTGCGCCTCTATCCGCCTCCATCCGTCTCTATCTGCATCTATCAATGCCATCAACAATTGATGGGATAGGATAGCGTGAAAAATGTAAAAAAACGCAAATCGCCTAAAACTCTCGATAAAATAATCAATTTTACACTATACACAGTTTTTTAAAAAAGCGATAACTCTATCGAAAACGCTTAACTGTCTCCCATTTCGCTTTGGCAATTTCATCTAAAAGCACTTACTTTACCGAGGTGTTATGACTGCTGTGTGACGCGATGGGTCATCAAAAAAACGCCCGTTAATCCTGCACCGAGATCACCCCTATATATACTATATAAAATCCACAACAACAAAAGCCCCACTGAACCTTCAGCAGGGCTTCTCTTCGTTCTGAGAAATCGCAAATGTAATTGGAGAAAATTACGCGACTTTTTTCGCCATATCCACTAGGAGCATGCGGATATCGTTCGGCGTTTCGGCTTCGCGTTCAAAGAAGAAACGATGGAGCGCCTCTCCCATCGCGATAATAAATCCATATTGATCGATCGCCACCATCTTAAGCTCAGCATTTGGGAGCACTTCCACGCGGGTTTTCATAAAGCGGACAATGGTGTCGTGATGATCCTCATTCATATGATCGATCATGCTCGCTTCGGTTTCGGCATCAAAGGGCGAGGGCTGTAAAACGCGCTCCGTATCGACCCAATGAATCTCGCCAAATCCGTGAATATAACGATATTTTTTCGGGGTGAGCTGATAAAAATTAAAATCGTGCACCTCATGATAACGGCGACTCTCACCAAAGAATCGCTCATACCGATCGGCAATATCATCGTACTCGCTTAGATCGATCGGCGTAATATCGCCAATCACCGTTAAACGCCAGCCTTTTTGAATATTATCTTGGTCAATATTGTGAATCATCAGCGAGGCTTTCGGATTCTCTTTGAGGTTTTTCGTATGTTGAGCAAGATCACTTATGAGTAAAATCGGCTCGCCACGGGAGTTAAGGCAAAACGGCACCACAGAGCCAAAGGGATAGCCCTCAAGCCCGAGCGTATCGCGCATCGTCGTCGCTAATACGCCATTAAAGGTTGAAAGGAGTTGCTCGCGAGAATCCGCGGCCGCTTGATCTTTGGTGTACACCTGCACAAGGTTATTTTTTGTAATCTGATCGGTCATAGTTTTCTCCAAAATAGTTCTCAGTCATGATGGTAAAAAAAGAAATTCTCCGTCCTAGCCTTGCTACGACAGTAGATATGAAAGGGCTGAAATTTCAGCATTATCGGGGTGATAGAGCGTTATAAAATCGACACCAAACACCTCATTTAATAGGGCACTTTCGCGCAGCTCATCGGGGGTATAGACGCCGTGAAGCGTTCCGCGCGCCATCAGCACTAATAGATCGGCTGATTGGAGCGCCTGATTGAGATCGTGCATCACGCAGATAATGGTCATTCCCGCTGTTTTGAGCTCTTTGAGGTAGCGCAAAAGCTTTTGCTGATGGTAAAGATCGAGGTGATTAAAGGGCTCATCAAGCAGTAATACCCGCGGCTGATACGGCGTTTCATCACAAGCAAAGAGCGCTTGCATTAACACGCGCCCAATCTGCGCCCGATGTTGCTCCCCGCCCGAGAGCGTTTGATAGGTTTGATCGAGTAGATGCGAAAGTTCAAGGTGGGAACAGATCGTTTCAAGAAGTTCAATCACCCGTGAATCGCGATAACTCACCTCGAAAGGCATCACTCCCATTAAAAGCACCGCGCGCACATTGATCGCAAAGGGAATATGCTGGGTTTGCGGTAACACACTTCGCCGGTAAGCAAGCTCGCTAATGCTGTAATCATTGAGCGGTTTCCCCGCAAGGAACACCTCACCGGTTGTGGGTATTAAATCGCCCGCAAGGCAATTAAGCAGCGTTGTTTTTCCAGCCCCATTTGGGCCAATTAATGCAGTAAATTCGCCCTGATGCAGCGTTAAATTGGGCACATTAATCAGCTCTTTCTGAAAGCGCTTTTGACGAACGCTCACCTTGATATTTTTTACGGTAAACATTCTCTATCTCCCCTGCTTAAAGACGAGATACCCCAAAAAGGGGGCCCCAATAAAGGCGGTTAAAATCCCGATCGGCACTTCACTTGGCGCGGCGAGCGTTCGCGATAAACCATCGGCCACCATCAACAGCATGCCACCCAATAGATAGGAAAGCGGCAAGACAAAGCGATTATCCGAGCCAAACAGAATGCGAATGAGATGAGGAATCACAAGCCCAACAAAACCGATCCCGCCGGAAAACGCCACTGCACTGCCTGTCATAATGGCAACGCCCCAGATCTGCTGTTTTTTCAGCTTTTCCACATGAACCCCGAGATGGCGCGCCTCACGCTCCCCAAGCAGCATCGCATTCATCTCGCGCGCTTTTACAAGTAAAAAAGGAATGATCAACGCCTGAATGCCCGCTAAAATCGCAATCTTGTGATAATTAAATCCGCCGAGACTTCCCATCGACCAAAAGGTGAGGGAGCGCAGCTCTGTTTCACTGGCGATAAAGGTTAAAAGCCCGATCATCGCACCGGTAAAGGCATTGATCGCAATCCCAATTAAGAGCATGGAGCTAATGCTAATCGAATGTCGGCTTTTCGAAAAATTGTATAAAATCGCCGTTACCAGCCACCCGCCAATGCACGCCGCAACGGGAAGCGCGTAATCACCGAGCATTTCAAATGGATTCGGTAACCACTTATAACCGAGCACAATGGTAAACGAGGCAAAGAGCGCCGCCCCACTTGAAACCCCGATAATCCCCGGCTCAACGAGCGGATTACGAAAGAGTCCCTGCATCACCGCGCCAGAAATCGCAAAAGCCCCGCCCACCAAGAGCGCCGAGAGCACCCGTGGCACGCGCACATTCCAAAAGATGTAATAATCGATGGAGTCCGAATTAAACAGATTGCTCCACTCAATCGCCATCGCACCCTGCCACATCGCGCCAACAACCACCACGCAGAGCGCTGCAATGCCACCAAACACAAGCATTTTTTGATACTGCTCAAAGAGCTGACTATTCATCTACTTTGCCTCCGTCATGCATGCATCAACGGCCTCTCGCAGCGCGAGCACTTCATCAAAAATATGGATTCCGTAAACCAGATAACGGCTCATATCGAGCTCAAAGACACATTTTGGCTGAAGCTTTGCCGGCCACTCTTTCATCCCCTTTGAGAGATGTTTAAACGGCGCAATTTGATCAAAACTCTCGGAGGCAAAATCTCGGCGACTCCCGATAAAGACAAGATCGGGACGTTTTTCCATCTGCCCTTCTATGCTCACCGATTTATAGTTGTTAAAATCACTGCTAAATAGATTTTGAACTCCCAACAGCGCCAGCATTTTATCGGCACTGGTATCGCGACCTGAAATAGAGACACTCCCCTTGCCGCCCGCTTCCTGCATAATAAAATATCCGCGATAATTGGGGCGCTTAGCAACCACCGATTGCAGTTGTTCCGCAGATATTTCCCCCGCCGTTGCCAACTGCTCACCACGAGATGTTTCCCCAAGCGCTGTGCTGATTTTTTCGGTCATCGCGACAATATCTTCCACAGAATTGAGCTCATCGATCATCAATTGCGGCACCTTTGAACGCGCCACTTGATCGAGCACATTTTGTGGCCCTGCGCCTTCAGCGATTAAAATCAGCGTCGGTTTAAGCGATAAAATTCCTTCCGTTGAGAGCGCTAAACGGTAGCCCACATCTGGGAGTTTTTTCAGACTCGGCGTTGTGCGACTCGTAGTATCAACGCCCACAAGTTCCGCCTCTTTTCCGAGCGCGACCACCACTTGGGTAAGTACATTTGAGGTGGTGATAATCCGCTCTTTTGGCGGCTCAATCTCCGCAAACGCCATCGTCTGCGTTAATCCAGCACTCGCAATCAATGCGAGCACCGAGGTTGAAAAAAAAGCCCTGCCCGATTTCACTTTTTTCTGAAATCGTCTCTTCAATCGAATCGTCATGGAATGCTCCACTTTTCCTTAAAAATCAATCTTGATCGAAAGCGCTGCATTAATGCCGGGTTTACTACCACGCTCGATCGATCTAGGAGAGGTTTGCATCATGCGATCGCCCCAACTCCAATGTTTTTTATCAAAGACGTTATAAATTCCGGCATTGATGGTGATGTCGTCCGTTGGCTTATATTCCGCCACAAGATCGAGCGTGCCATACCCCGGAACGCGCCCAACGCCCGTCTCTTTCATACTTGTCGAGATCTCGCTTGCCTTTTTCGCCTTCACCATTTTGACCCGTGCGCCCACATAAAAAGACTCATCAAAGCGATAATCGAGCCCCATCGTCAGCGTTAACGGATCGACGCCATTCATCGGCTCTTTCGTCTTTTTATCTTTGCCTCTTGCGTACGCCGCGCTCACATTTAGCCCGATGGAACCGTGCCCATTTTGCACTTCCATCAGTTCAAAACGCGCCTTCGCCTCAAGTCCGTAGATATAGCTTTTATCGAGGTTAACTGCCTGATAGACGAGATACCCCGACTCTGGATCTTTCCCCACTGAGCTCAGCTCATCAATAAAATTGTTATAGGTGGTATAAAACCCTGTAAGCGCAACGGAATGTTTCTCATCGGTGTAGTTCCAACCAAGCTCGTAGAGCTTACTGGTATCCGCCTTTAAATTAGGATTGGAGCGGCTCGTGTAGCCAACAGCTGGATTGCTAAAACCGACATTCACCGCTCCAAACGTGGGTGCTCGGAATCCTTCGGAATAGTTAACGAAAAGCGTGTGTTCATCATTCGGGTGGTAGAGAAGCGCAAACCGTTTCGAAAATTGGCTTTTGCTCACTTTCGCCGGCGGTAAGACACCGGGGTTTGCGCTCTCATACGCTGTGCCTGTTTTTGGATTGAGGCGATAATGATCAAAGCGCAATCCTGCGATCAACTCGATTTTATCCTCCATCAATCCAATGCGATCTTGGATAAATAGACCGTATTCACGAATCGTTGAATCGGGGAAACTTTTATTGGGAAACGCCTCTCTCTCCACCGATTGCCCACTCGGGCGCATTCTCGTATCGCCGGTACGTTCGGTACTTACGCGATTCTGCCGAGCACTTAATCCATAGGTTACATTGTGCGTAATGCCGCTTTGAGTCTCAAGCAATTTGGTAAACTCCGCACCAAGCCCAAGACTCTTATTATCAAACATAGAGAGTCGATCCCGCTCGGTGACCATGCCCCCTTTAATCATTTCACGCACCTCAAAACTGCGCTGCTCAACGCTATTTTTCTGAAAATAGAGTTGCCAAAATCCTTGATCAAAGAGCGGCGTTTTTAGATTAAAATCGTGCCTAAAGGTGAGCTGTTGGCGCTTATTAATATCATTAGTTTCAAGGGCTAATTGCTTAAACATTCCAAAGGTAATATCGCTGATTTTCGCTTTCGGATCGACATCCACATCTTCCTTAAAATACTCATAGGTCGCGCTAAATTTGTGCTCGCTGTTTGGCTCAAATACCCACTTAGTCAGTAGATTATTGACGCTTGAATCGGAAGGATCGGGATGAAGACGATTTTTTCCCAATTGTGAACTTCCCGTACCATCACCATGATGATTGGCACGCTCATGTTG
>JAAZCI010000294.1 GCA_012513365.1 Lysobacteraceae bacterium | reverse complement strand
TTGGCCAGTAACACCCATCGGCATCGCTTCAATCAGGCGGAGAATAAATCCATGCTCCATACAAAAGCCGATCATATCGTCGATATCTTGATCGTTAACGCCCACCATCGGCACCATATTGATCTTAATCGGCGAAAATCCTGCCTCTTTTGCCGCTAAAATTCCGCGGAGGACTTTATCACTGCAATCATTGCCGGTAATCGAATGCACTGTTTTCGGATTGAGAGAATCAAGACTGATGTTAAGACGGCGCAAACCAGCCTCTTTTAAGGGGCGGGCAAGGCCTTCGAGCTGTGTTGCGTTCGTGGTCATTGAGATATCCTCAACGGTTGGAATCGCGCGCATTTCAGAAATGAGATCGGCCACATTTTTGCGTAAAAGCGGCTCGCCCCCAGTGATGCGGAAGTTGTGCGTGCCCATTTCAGTAAAGGCATTGACGACCCGTAAAATCTCATCAAAGGTGAGCCAGTTTTTATTGACTTCAAATCCCTTGAAGCCTTTGGGAATACAATATGTACAGCGTAAATCACAGCGATCCGTCACTGAGATGCGTACATAATCGATTTTCCGTCCAAATTGATCTATTAACATTCCTTGTTCCTCTCTCAACATTCGAGTTACAAGTTAAGGTCCTTAATGCAATCCGCAAGAAGCTCAACTTTCTTCGTTTGGGTAAATTCTTTTCGATACACTAATACAACGCGGCGTTTGGGTACCGGATCTTTGAAGGGCACATAGGCCAAAAACTCTTCAAGATGATCTTGCATTAATGCATATTTAGGCAGTACCGAGATATCGTGGCCTGCTGCAACAATGTTACGAATGGTTTCAAGGGAGTGGTGATGGGATTGCGTTGCGTTGATCTCTTTACATTGATCGATAATTTGATCACGGAAACAGTGGCCAACATTGAGTAAAAGCGGATTGTATTCGTGAATTTCGCTAGCGCTGATCTCTTTACGTTTTGAGAGCGGGTGATCTTTTGGCGTGATCACATAAAAAGGTTCTTCGTAAAGTTCAATAATCTCAAAGGTGGGATCAGAAACGGGAAGGGCCATAATGGCTGCATCAATTTCGCCCGTTTTTAACATGGGAATGAGATTCTCCGTTAAATTTTCATAGATATTGAGCGAAAGATCCGGTGCGCGATCGCGAAGCGAAGGAATAATCTTTGGTAAGAGATAGGGCGCAATGGTAAAGATGATCCCGAGTTTGAATTCACCGTCTAATGAGTCGGAATCGATGCTAAGCGATCTGAGTTCATTGACAAGCTCAAAGATTTGGCGTGCTTTAGGGAGTGCCTCTTGGCCCGCCGCAGTGAGTAAGACTTCGTTGGTGGTGCGTTCAAAGAGTGAGACGCCCATTGAGTATTCTAAGTTTTTAATCCCAATGGATAATGCAGGTTGAGAAATAAAACATTTTTGAGCCGCTCGGCCAAAATGCTTTTCTTCGGCAACAGCAATAAAATAACGCAGTTCGTTTAGTTTCATGCCTACTCCATAAATCGTACATTGTAATGATTGAGTGTAGTTAAAATTTTATCATATTGGTAAAAATTATTTAGCTTATCTCCTCTTTTAACCTACTTATGAGGTTGATTATCCATTTCGGTTGAATAATGATTCACCAAATCTAAATATCTTGCTATCATGATGAGTGTAGTAAGAGTTTTGAGAACCTAGAATTTTACAGGCTTTTCATAGGGGGGTCTTAAAATGAGAAAAATTTTAGAGAAAATGCCGTGATTTTTTTACAATTTTCGGAGGGGGGTTGTAAAAAGGCTTTATTATATTCTTTGTTCGCGCTAAAATAGGTCATTATGTAGATAATAAGGCGATATAAAAAAGCGATCATTTATCTCAAAAAATTAAAAACAGAGATCAGCGTACAAAACTTAATGCTTTGTGGGTTGAAATGATTTTTATGTACCACTAAATATTAATATAAGAGCGAGAATATGAAACTGATTGATAAATTTAGCAAGTACTCAGCGCTATATGGGGCTAACGCACCCTATATTGAAGAGATGTACGAATCCTATCTTGCAGATCCAAATTCAGTTGGGGAGAATTGGCAGGAGTATTTTAAAGAATACCGCGACGGACGAACCCAAGATGTGGCGCACGGTCCCATCAAAGCATCGTTCGAGCATTTAGCACGCCAAGGTCGTAGACCGTGTGCTTCTGCAGGAATGGATCACGTAGCATCGGAGAAACAGACCGCAGTATTAAAATTAATTGACGCATATAGACGCAGAGGGCATCAAGTAGCAAGCTTATGCCCTCTTAATTTGCGTGAACGCCAAGACGTTCCTGAATTATCATTGGGCTATCATGGGTTGTCGAACGCCGATTTAGAGACTGAGTTTAATACCGGCGGTCTTTGTGGCGTACCGCACATGACCTTAAAACAGATTCTTGAAATTCTCGATCG
>JAAZCI010000293.1 GCA_012513365.1 Lysobacteraceae bacterium | reverse complement strand
TTAGTATCTAAAACAAAAATCTTTTTAGAACGATGGGGTTTTAGCGTTGTCATACTCTTGGTTTCTCCTCGTGTGAGTCGCTTGTTGATCATAATAAGCGGGAATAAATATCAATCTATTGGGCAAATCGAAGGGTTCTTTTTTATGTAATTAAAGGGCTTTTACCGCTTCCAATACCTCATTTGCGTGGCCCGGGACTTTTACCTTGCGCCACTCGTTTACAATCTCTCCATCCGCTGTCAAAATAAAGGTACTACGCTCAATTCCAAAGCCAATTTTACCGAACATATTTTTCTCTTTGATGACATCAAGCGCTCGGCATAAAGTCTCATCGGGATCAGAAATGAGGGGGAAATGAAGGGAGAACTTCTCCGCAAATTTTTGATGCGATTTAACACTATCGCGCGAGACACCAATCACCTCAACTCCGTGCATTGAAAACTCATTTAACAGCCCATTAAAATCCTGCACCTCGTTACTGCAACCAGGCGTATTATCTTTTGGGTAGAAAAAGAGCACAATGTGCTTTGCGTCGAGCGCGGAGAGGGTAAGAGAGTCGGTTTGTGTGGAGAACGATTGGCTCCAAACAGCAGAATCAATTTTGCTCATAATAGTTAACTCTTTGATTTTATTTAAATTTATATCTATCCTAATAATCTATTTGATTGATTGGATCGATAATGTACGAAATTCTTCTCTTACCTATAGTTATAGCAGGTATTCTCTTATGATTAAAGATTGGCTCACTCTCTATTTTACCCCGCAGATCGGGATTCGCCGATTTCACCATCTTTTACAATCCTTTACGGATATTCATGAAATTTTAAGCGCCGACAATCGAGCATGGCAAGCTGTCGGAATTCCACAAAGTGCGCAATCTCGCCGTGATGATCCTAAAATTGCGCGCGAAGTGGAGATAAGTCTTGCATGGCTAAACGCCTCGCCCCTCCATCATATTATTACGCTCGATCATGCGCTCTATCCGCCGCTGTTAAAAATGCTCCCCGATGCGCCGCCACTGCTCTTTATTAAAGGCAATCCCACAATGTTAAGTGAACCACAGCTTGCAATTGTCGGAACGCGGCATCCAACGGAAGAGGGGAAACGTCACAGCCACGCCTTTGCAAGAGAACTCTCCATGCGCGGATTTGTCATCACAAGCGGCCTTGCCATGGGTGTTGATGGTGAGGCGCACCGAGCGGTGGTTGAGGCGAATAATCGTACGATCGGCGTATTGGGAACGGGACTTGAATCGATCTATCCTAAACGTCATCAATCGCTTAGTGAATCGATAATTGATCGAGGGGGCGCCCTTGTAAGTGAATTTCCCCTTGGAACACCGCCAAAAGCGACCAATTTCCCCCGCCGAAATCGAATTATTGCAGGATTAAGCTTGGGAACGCTCGTCGTTGAAGCGGCAAAACGCTCGGGATCGCTGATCACTGCACGGCTTGCCCTTGAGTATAATCGCGAGGTATTTGCCATTCCCGGATCGATTCATAATCCGCATGCCAAAGGCACCCATCAACTCATTCGAGATGGCGCAACTCTGACAGAATCGGTCGCGGATATTTTACGCGAACTAAGCGGTTGGTATGATTCTACGCTTGAGTCGAAATCTGCACCTAGAGCTGAATCCACACCTAACGTCGAGCCTGACTTACAACAAAAACCGGTACCATCATTGATTAATAGTTCGATTAGTGCGCCTCCAAATGCCCCCCTAAATGCTCCTAGCGACCCAACCGAACGAAAACTCTTTGAGACACTGCAAACCCCGCTTACTATCGATGAACTTGTCGAACGTTTAGAGCTCGACACCTCCACCTTGATGACCACCCTGCTTACCTTAGAGCTCGAAGGGTTTGTGACCAATATCGGTTCGGGCCGTTATCAACAAACACTCGGCTAGATGCTAGATGATTATTCGTTGAATTTTGCCATTTAACTCATAAAATTGAGCCTGCTCACCGGTTTTTGATCCGGCTCATTTTTTAAGCGAAGCGCCATTGGAAGGGTTAATTTCGCCGTGAGCGAAATGAGATAGATAAGCGCCCGCGTTTCAGATGTGGCAACTTCATGCCGATAGATTTCATCGAGCCATGTACTCAACTGATTGCGATTAGCGAGATTGAGTGTACTAAAAAAGGAGATCATCTCCGAAAACGTCTTCAATGCTTCCTGATTGGGTGATTCAAGCGGCGTTGCAGGATGGTTTTCAAGCGAAAGACTTTCTGCAAGCTCCATTAAAAATCGTGTACTAAAGGTGTGGGGCTTCCCACTTCCGAGTAACATTTCAAAAAAGAAAAGCACTGCCGATTTTTCATCAAAGAGCGTCTTTTCATTCAGCTCAAAGACAAGCCCATCTTCATGGCGATCCACATCGATTCTGTGCAGCATTTCATCGAGATAACACGCCATCGCAACGGAAAGGCGGGAGTGCCTGCGATTGAGCCGACGTAATACCTTAAGTTTCGCGTCAAATGCCTCACGATCGGCCTCATGAAGCTCGCGGATCGGATCAACGCTTTTAATTAACAGCACCGCCTTATCAAATGCCGAAAGCGCCATAACTTCATCGAGAGTCTGACTCAATTCATCAAATAATGTCGCCGGAAGCGCACTTTTTAGATACTCAAGTTGCGCTTTAACAATGAACCGCTGATCACTTAAAAAGAGCTGATAAACCGCGATCACGCCGCCTTGCAAGCGATCATATTCAATGGGTTTTCCTAAAAGCGCATCAAATCCACGCGAACGTTTCCGCCCATGCAATTTTGTATTGGCATACCGCCCATGAGCGCTCACAAGTTCATCACTCTCTTCGGAAAAGTCGTGATAATAGTATCGATTCATCGCAATGAGCTCCGCATCCGTTGGGAGTTCAAACTCGGGATCAATCGCTCGAATCCGCGCAATAATGGGCGGATGGGTATCAAAGCGCCCGGGCGTTTCAAGATCTTGATAATCTGTTAAATAAAAGTGAGAAAATTCGTGATAGACCGACTCCGAGCGCATCGCGAGACTCTCATCATCCACCTCTAAAAAAGCGATTTTTTTTAACACATCGACAATGGCATGGCTTCGCGTCAATCGCACTGATTCTGCATCGGCTAAAAACTCTCTCTTACGCGAAATCGCCGATTTTAACAGACGCGCAATAATCGCCCCCATCGAACCGATCCAGAGCACAATCATCGAGATAAAAAAGAGCGGGAAGTACCCAATACTGAGCGAGCCTGCACTCTTCCCTTTTTGAAATTCCGGCGCATAGCCAAGACAGAGACGATCAAGACGAAAGGGGTAAATATCGGTAATGGAATGAAAGAGATCGCGCCCATAAAGATAGACGCATTGAAGCCCATAGAGCCAGATCACCAGTTTAAAATTGAGCAGGCAATCTTTATGGAGAATATGGCTCATTTCGTGCCCAACCAGCGCCCGCAATTCCTCGCGAGACAGCCGTGTGATCGCCCCTTCGGTTACCGCGATCCCCACATCTTCCTCACTTGAGGCTACTGCAAGCGCATTAATATCCATCGAATTAATGAGATAGGTTTTCGGCGTTTTGAGATTGGCAGCGAGCGCCACCTCTTCGGTCACTTGATGAAAACGGCGCAACAATTCATTGTGTTGAAGCCCGTGTACACGTACCGCGCCAAGCATCTCCATCACTGACGGAACGCCCACTTTAAGCGCATGATATTTTGAATAGACCATGCCAAAAATAAAGAGCATCGAGGCGGTAAAAATCAGTAAAAAGTAGCCGACATAATGAGGATCAGCTTGTTTTGGAGAAAAGAAAAAGATCCCCGCCGTCACCGTGACCGATAATAATAGCGAGATAAAAGCATACGAGAGTACAAAGAGCGCAATCAGGCGAAATGATGTCGCTTTTAGCTGAAATATCCGTTCAAATTGCCCCATATTGCCCTCTTTATGTTTCTATACAAAGGTTTAAAGCCCTAATCTAATCGAGCTCATTATCGCATAAATTGTATGATTTTATATGGTAAGCTCGCGTTTTCGCGTTAAGAAACGCTCCACTTCTTCAGCAAAGATCGTGGCGCGCCAAGTATTTGTCGCCGTGACATGGCTTGCATGAGGAAGCACCCAAAGCGATGAGGTGGGAATCGCTTGATACATCGCAATAATATCCTCCATCGGCACCAAAGGATCACGATCACCGGAGACAATCATTACCGGACACTCAATCGTTTCAAGCGCTGAGAGACGATAATCATGATCGGTGGTATCGGGATTGAGCGCATCGCTCACCCGCGTAATCACCGTTTTCCACGCCTCATCCCCGCCTTGTCCGCGATGAAGACGCGACAGATAGCGATCCACGCCCAAACTGATCCAATAATCGGGGGCGCTCATTGAGGTGGTACTGCGAAACGTTGCCATATTTTTACGATAATTACAGCGATAGAGCACAAGTTTTTTAACGCGCTCCGGGCGATTCATCGTCACCCAAAGCGCTGTCGCTCCGCCCATGCTCGAACCGCAAAAATGCGCGCTCGTCACACCCTCTTTTTCCATCACCTCTAATACGGCGTGCCCGCATTCAGAAATCGAAAG
>JAAZCI010000292.1 GCA_012513365.1 Lysobacteraceae bacterium | reverse complement strand
ATCCATACCTGTGTAATCGCCCCATGTTCATTTTTACCAACATGCGGCTCAATGTGGGGGTCAAGATCGATCTTATTGAAGACTTGAATACGTGGCACCTCATCAGCGCCAATCTCTTCTAAAACCGTCGCCACTTCGTTAATTTTCAGATCACGCTCAAGGTCAACCACATCGATCACCTCAAGTAAAAGATCCGCTTCCGTTGCCATATGAAGCGTTGAGCGGAATGCATTGACTAGATCATGGGGGAGCTTTGAGATAAAACCAACCGTATCCACTAAAATAGTTCGTCCGACATGCTCTAAATCGAGCCCGCGGTGCGTGGGATCAAGCGTCGCAAAGAGCTGATCTTTTGCATAGACTTTCGAATCGGTTAAATGGTTAAAGAGTGAGGATTTACCGGCGTTGGTATAACCAACAAGTGCAATGGTCGGCACCTCATTGCGGCGCCGTGCTTGACGGCCCTGTTCACGCATTTTCTCGACGTTTTCAAGGCGTTTTTTAAGCTGTTTAATGCGAGTCCCAATCAGACGGCGATCTTGCTCAAGTTGCGTCTCACCAGGACCCCGGAGTCCTACCGCACCACCGCGTAACTGCGCTAAATTACTATGCTTATGCACAAGGCGCGTGGAGAGGCGTGTCAGCTGAGCGAGCTCAACTTGAAGTTTCCCCTCAAAAGTTTGAGCTCTCTGGGCAAAGATATCTAAAATGAGTCCTGTTCGATCGACGACCCGACATTCACACTTATTCTCTAAGTTTCGCGTCTGGCTTGGCGTTAAATCATGATTGACGATAATGACATTCGCTTCGAGCCTTTCAGTGGCTTCCGCGACCTCATCGGCCTTACCACTGCCTAAAAAATATTTGAAATCAGGCGTATCACGTCGTCCCGTAATAAATTCCAGCGTTTCTACGCCTGCTGAATCGGCAAGTTCTTGGAACTCCTCAAACTCACCGGATTCGGTATCGGGCATGGTCAGTGCCACTAAAATTGCGCGGTCGCTGACCGGCGTCGGTGTCTCAAATGTACTCATTCAGGTCTGTCTAATACCCCTTTTATTTAAATATTGATTAAAATGGAAGGTGTTTCATCATCGTTCTGGACGATAATTACGCTTCATCTCCATTATCATCACGGCCATCATCCATCGAAATATTGCGCGCTGGTACGATGGTTGAAACCGCATGTTTATAGATCATTTGGCTCACGTTTGAGCGCAGTAAAATGACAAATTGGTCAAATGATTCGATTTGGCCTTGTAATTTAATTCCATTGATTAAAAAGATCGACACAGGAACACGCTCTTTACGAAGCGCATTTAAAAAAGGTTCTTGTAAGGATTGCATTTTTGCCATGGTTTTTCTCACTTATTTTGTTTCATTATCGTTATTGTTATGCAGGCGCATCCAAGATTTATGACCCACACGCTGACATCTGTATAAGTATAATGCATAATGCCGTTAATATTCAAAATATGTTGCCCATTTATCGGGACGATAAGCGCAATAAACTCTCTTTTTCCTTCAATTTTCAGTATAATTGACCCAAATTTTAATCTAAACGCACAGAAAACATGTCGATCAAAGCTATATTTTTAGACCTCGATGGCACGAGCTTAACGCCCGCCCACACCTTTTCCGAGCCCTTGATGAAAACACTCAAAATCCTACAAAATGAGGGGATTGAGATCATCTTTAGCACCGGCCGAAGTTATGCAAGTTCGCACCGCTTTGCCCTTGAGCTCGGAGATTGCCGTTACATCATCAATTACAATGGCGCTCGGGTCTTTGATTTCCTTGAAAACAGAGTCATTTCACAGCATACGCTTCCGGCAAAAACCGTCTTTGATGTGCTCGATTTTGAACGAGCTCACGCCCTTGATACGGTCTTTTATCACGATGACATCATCTATAATCGCGGCGGACAGCAACACGCCTCCTTTTATGAAAATGAGACCTATATCGACACCGATTCAATTGCCAATTGGGACGCGATGACCTTCACCAAAGCGCTCTTTATTGTGCCACCGGAAAAATCGATCCTCTATCAAGATAAGGCCCATGCCCATTTTGAGCGGGTGAACATTATGACCTCAGCCTCCAACTATCTTGAAATTATGCCTGAAGGGGTGAGTAAAGCCACCGGCGTTGAGGCGGTGCTTGAGCGGATAAATGTTTCTCCTGATGAAGCGATGGCGGTCGGCGATCAGCTCAATGATCTTGCGATGCTCAATCTCGTTGGCACCTCATTTATAATGGAAAATGCAACGCCGCAGCTCAAAGAGGAATTTGATTCAAGCCGGATTATTCCAAGCAATGCCGAGGATGGCGTGCATCAAATGTTGACCCGTTATTTTGATCTCTAACGGGATCCTCAAATCGGATCATCCTCACTCTCATTTACCGATATTTAACGCAAAAGGACCTTCATGGATACATTCAAACCCTTGACCTTTCGTTTTACCGCTGTTTTCTTACTACTGCTCGCGATTCCACTTATCACCTGGGCGATCGGCTGGAATTGGAGCGCAGAGCAGACCTACACCATTTTTGATGCATTTCTCTATGGCTTAACGGAAACGGGATCGGCGCCCTACTATGCCGGTGCCTTTTCACTGTTTCTAGCGATTCTGCTCGTCCTTCTCTGCCGTGATAAAAAGCACGGTTGGATCATGATTTTCCTCAGCGTGTTTATCCTCCAAGCGGGGACGCAAGTGATTAAAACCGGCTTAAAACAGCTCTACAAAGAACCGCGCCCCTATATGAGTTATGTGGTGGAGCTGGCGAGTGGTGAGCTCGATGAGCTTACCGATTTTTATCAAAACAAACGCAAACATCGCGGAGAAATTATCGCCCATTTAACCGAGAACGACACCCATACGCCAAGCTATCTTAAAAACCATTGGAAGCATGAAACCGGATACTCATTTCCCTCCGGGCATACGATTTTTGCCGCGTGCTGGGTCTTTATCTTTTTAGGCTTTTTAACCCGAGAAAAACATCCATGGACGCTTGCGGTGGGCTCGATTCTGACGCTTTGGGCGGTCTTAATGCTGATCAGCCGCCTTCGCCTTGGCATGCATTCCCCCATTGACCTCCTTGTCAGTACGGTCTTTGCCTATTTAGCGAACCTACTCTTTTTCTACGCCCTTGATCGCAATGACGCGCATAAAAAACGCCTCGCACTTGTGACCTCGCCATAAGCGCACACTAAATAAAACACCACTGGTTGCCCATTCAACTGATTATCTAAAGGAGATTTTCGATGTTATTTCTACTCTCCCCGGCTAAAACACTCGATGAGACCACAACTCCGCCCTTTCGCGGCGACTCATCGCCTCGTCTGCTTGAGCATTCCGCCGAGCTCGTTGAGATCTTAAAACGCTACAGCTCTGAGGATATTCAGGCGCTGATGAAGGTCTCTGAAAAGATTGCTGATCTAAATGTCGAGCGCTTTCACAATTACGAAACGCCCTTCACTCACGAGAATGCCAAAGAGGCGCTGTTTCTCTTTAAAGGCGATGTTTATGAGGGCATTGACGCTTATACGCTCTCTGAAAAAGAGATGACTTATCTAAACGATCACCTTTTAATGCTCTCGGGGTTGTATGGCGCGGTGAAACCGCTGGATCTGATTTTCCCGTATCGCCTTGAGATGGGCACGCGCCTTAAAAACGATCGAGGCACCAATCTCTATCAGTTTTGGGGCGATCGGGTGACTAATCGACTCAATGAAGCGATCGAGGAGCAGGGTCATAAAGCGGTGATCAATCTCGCATCCAATGAATATTTTAAAGCGGTTCAGCCAAGGGCACTAAACGCGCCGGTAATTACGCCGGTGTTCCAAGATTTCAGTAAAGGCACTTTTAAAGTGATTAGCTTCTACGCGAAAAAAGCCCGTGGCCTTATGACGCGCTTTGCCGCTGAAACCAACGCAAAAACCGTCGACGATCTTAAAGCGTTTAATACCGATGGGTATGAGTTTATCGAAATGAATGGCAAAAATGAGATGCTTTTTCAGCGTAAACTCGGCGCATAATCGATCGTCAATCGCCCGCCTTTAAGCGCTTAGATGATCCCGAGGGAGTGGACAGATCGGTCTCACTCCCTTCTTGTTTAAAGAATATGCTAAAATCAGTGCACAGAAAATTTAGGAGTCAACATGAAATCAGCGGATAATTTACTCTGGATCGACCTTGAAATGACCGGTCTAGACGAAACCACGCACCATATTATTGAGATCGCATCGATCATTACCGATAAGCAGCTCAACATTATCGCCAAAGGGCCGAACATCGCCATTCATCAGCCAAGCGACATTTTAGGTTTGATGGACGAGTGGTGCACCACAACTCACGGCGAATCTGGCCTGACTAAACGCGTCGAAGAGAGTACGATCTCCGTTAAAGAAGCGGAAGCGAAAACGCTTGAATTTGCGCGCCAATATATCCCTGATGGAAAAACACCTCTGTGCGGCAACAGCATCGGCACTGATCGCCGTTTTATTAAGAAATATATGCCTCTTCTTGATCAATTTTGCCACTATCGCAATATCGATGTGAGCACCATCAAGGAGCTAGTAAAACGCTGGTATCCCGAACATCCGGGCTATGAGAAAAAAGGCGTGCATTTAGCGCTTGATGATATTGAAGAATCGATTGGCGAACTCAAACATTATCGCGATCATTATTTTGTGAAAGAAGCGTAAATCGCGGAGATCTAGCGACCATGACTCAGCCAAAAATCACCATTAAAACGCCCGCTCAATTTATCGCCTCCGGCTTTGGCTCAGGATGTGCGCCCGTTGCGCCCGGCACCTTTGGAACACTCGCGGCACTCCCGTTTTGGGTGGGATTAACCGTCCTCCCTTTATGGGCCTATCTGCTTGTGATTGTGATGGCCTCCCTCTTTGGATTTTACATCTGCCAAAAAGCGAGCGATGAGCTTGGCGTACACGATCACGGGGGCATTGTCTGGGATGAATTTGTCGGGCTTTGGATCACCATGATCGCGATTCCCTTTAGCGTGACCAATATGGTGATCGGGTTTATTCTCTTTCGCATTTTCGACATCATAAAGCCGTGGCCGATTCGCGTTGCAGACCAAAAGATTGGCGGCGGCGTTGGCATTATGATCGACGATATGATCGCCGGCGTCATTGCTTGCGGCGTATTTCACCTTCTTCGCCTCTATGTGCCAATTCCTGGGCTTCTGTAAATCGGTTGTTTTTAAGATTTTGGAGGTCATTTTTCGTTATGCAGATCAATAAAAACAATCGCAATAACCGTCTACTCAAAGAGCTCGTGCAACACCTTTACGGGCTCTTTTCAAAACAGCAAAAACGGGGCAAGCGCTATGTTAAACAGAGCTCAAAAAAGATCATCACCGATCTTAAAAAAGGCAAGAAGCCGACGCTCTACACGATCCTCTCTATTGCGCTCATCTCGATCGGGCTCTTTGTCTTTTCCTATTACCAAGACCCCTATGTGGTCGATAATACTATCCCGAAAAAGACGACGCTCACCGCGTGTAAAATCCACTCCATTAGCGATGGGGATACGGTAACTGCACACTGCTTTTACGATGAGAAAAATACCCGTTTAAAGGTCCGAGTTTGGGGCATTGACGCGCCAGAGACCGGGCAAAAACCATGGGGCGACCGCTCAACCGCTTACCTTAAATCCCTTATTACCAATAAAAAGGATGTGAGCGTTGAGATCCTTGATATCGATCGGTATCATCGTTATGTGGCGAAAATCTATCAAGGCGAGCCCATCGAAGAAAACGATCTCGGGCTAAAAATGGTCGAAGCAGGCCAAGCAGTTGTTTATCATCAGTATAATAGTGATAAACTATACCTCGCCACTGAAAAAACTGCACAAAACGAAAAAATTGGCATCTGGTCCGAGCCCGGTGATCAGCAAAATCCCGCCGAGTGGCGCAAATTAAATCGGAGATAATAGTAGGTTACGCATGCAAGAATTGAAGAGCACAGAGACGACACCATCCATGCAATCATCAGGGATTCCGCTTCGCCAGAAAGAGGAAGCGCCCCTTGAGAAAAAATTATCGATGCCTAAATTAGCGATCAATAAGCCAGCATTTAATCTGCCCAAATGGCCTAAAAAAGCGCCGGAAGATTCACAAGATGCTACTGAGAAACATGCGGTGAAAAGTCATTACGATAATGGGGATTCAAGCACGATTTTAGGCGATCATGAAACGCTTGAGTCGATCGTTCGCGTTCATTATTGGATTTTTTTGGTGCCACTTTTATGGCTTCTGTTAGGGCTCTATCTCTGGCTCGGGGCGCTTGCAAAAGGTCCATTTAATTTACTATTTGTACTCGATATTTTTGAGCTCCCTGCCCGTTCAAAAACGCTGATGGCTAATGATCTCTATTCTCAAATGGCGCTCGGTTTTGCCACGCTTCAAGATAAGATGCCCGAAGGAATCACCCATCTTTTAAGCACCACCTATCTCCATCCGCGTAAATGGCTAAGCTACGGGGTATTGATCTACGCAGCGTATCGCCTTATTCGCGCGGCAATCTACTTTATTACCACCGAAATTCTCCTCACCAATCGTCGCCTTGTGATTAAAAGTGGGCTGATTAAACCGGAGATTATCGACATTGCGCCGAAACAGATCAGCTTTTTCCAAATTAAAATGGGCATCGTGAGCCGTTTTTTAAATGTTGGGCGCTTAATTATTCAGACAAACGGCGGTTATATTTGCGAGCTTCCAGCCATTCCGCGCCTTAAAACGCTGCGCAAATCACTGCTTGATCTTGGTGACCCACAGGATAATGCCTCATGATTACCGTTCATTCAGATTCAATTACCCTCTCCGGAGACTGGATTTTGCCCAAAATGGATACGGCAAAATCAGCGATGGATGCACTTAAATTTAATGCGCTTTCTGAGAATTTCACCCTCGATGCCAGCTATATCGAATCGATCGATACCAATGGTTGTTACCTTATCTCGAAGCTCCTTTACACGGCTTCAGAGGCGGGAAAAAAAGGCACGCTTACCGGGCTTAAAAAAGAGGATCTCGATCTTTTTAACTTTATCGATACCAAGCTCAATTTTGATCTGCCGCCTGCGAAAACGCCGGCGCTGCTCAATTATCTCAGTCAGCTTGGGAAATATGGAATCAACCTCACCATCGATGCTATGGGGTTTCTCGCTTTTACTGGTGAGGCCTCGCTTGAACTCTTTAAAAATCTTCTTCGCCCGTGGCGCATTCGTTGGCGCACCTTTTGGGCCAATATTCAGACCGCGGGAGTCAATGCCCTTGCCATTGTAGGGCTACTTAACTTTCTCGTGGGGTTTGTGATCACCTATCAAGGCGGAACACTACTGCGAATGTTTGGGGTCAATATTTTTGCGGTCGATCTAATTACCATCTCGACATTGCGTATTTTAGCGCCGATGCTCACTGCAATTATTATTGCCGGGCGAACGGGGTCTGCCTTTGCCGCGCAAATTGGGACAATGAAGGTCAATGAAGAGGTGGACGCGCTCGAAACGATTGGGATTAATCCGATCGATCAGCTCGTGATCCCGAAACTCCTTGCGATGCTGGTGGCGATGCCATTTTTAACCATTTTTGCCGATATCTTAGGGATTTTAGGCGGGATGGTGCTCTCTTATACCTTCCTCGATATCAGTTTTGCGGAGTTTTTAGAGCGTATTCCGCAAACTGTCACCATCAATAGCTTTTTAGTCGGACTTGCACAAACGCCAGTATTTGCCATTATCATCACCTTTGTGGGCTGTTATCAAGGCTTCCAAGTGCAAGGCGGCGCTGACAGTGTCGGACGTCAAACCACCACCGCCGTGGTACAATCGATCTTTTTAGTGATTATTTTCGAGGCGATCTTTTCGATCACCACGCGCAACATCGGACTGTAAGGAGCAACAGGAACAATAATGGATCCATTAAAACACTATGCCCCCAAAGATCGAAAGGTCGTGATTCGCCTTGAGCATATCTATAACCGTTTTGGCACGCACTCCATTCATGAAGATTTGAGTATGGAGGTGCACGAGGGTGAAATGATCGGCCTTGTCGGTGGTTCAGGCTCGGGAAAAACCACGCTGGTTCGCTCGATTATTATGCTATTGCGCCCGGCTTCCGGCCAGGTCTATCTGATGGATCGCCCGGTGTGGGGAATCTCAAGTGGCGAGCAACTAAAACTTAAAAAAATATTTGGCATGCTCTTTCAAAGTGGTGCGCTCTTTAGCTCGCTCACGGTGCTTGAAAACATTATGATTCCGCTTAAAGAGCACTATTCTCTCTCTGAGTCGAGCATGAAAGAGATTGCGATGCTCAAAATTAAACTTGCGGGGCTTCCCGATTATGCGGCAACGCGTCTTCCCAAAGAACTCTCAGGCGGGATGGTAAAACGGGCAAGTTTAGCGCGCGCACTCGCTCTTGAGCCCAAAATGCTCTTTTTAGATGAACCGACTGCCGGGCTTGACCCGATTTCTGCCGGGGCATTTGATGAGCTCATGTGCCAGTTAAAAGCCTCGCTTAATTTAACGATTGTGATGGTCACTCACGATTTAGATTCGCTCTGGGCCACCACCGATCGCATCGCGTTTTTAGGTGAGAAAAAGCTCCTCGCCTTTGAGCCGATGGAGATTTTAGTCAATAATCCTCACCCATTAATTCAAGATTATTTTCAAGGCCCGCGCGGCCGTGCGACAAAGGATGCATATGGAAAATAAATTTAGTTACACCTTAGTTGGTGCCTTTATTGTAGGGTTTTCCCTGCTGTTTATGGCCCTTTCTGTCTGGCTTACGGTCGGGACGGAAAAGGTTAGTTACGTGCAATATCGTGTGGTTACTCAGGAATCGGTTGCCGGACTTTCCGTCAATAGCAACATCGATTATCAAGGGGTGCAAGTTGGTAAAGTTGCAAATATTTCGCTCAATCAAGACGACCCGCGCTTTGTGACGATTCTGCTTAATATCAATTCAGGAACGCCCATTAAAGAGGACACCAAAGCGGTGCTGATTGCTAAGGGAATTACCGGACTTGTGGGCGTGAGTCTCACTGATGGTACGCCGGATTCGAAGTTACTGCTTCCCACCGATCACGAGCCGGTGCCGCGCATTCAAAATGGGCCCTCGCTCTCAAAACGGCTCGATGAAGCGATCAACAATATCACCACCTCCGTTGCGGGGCTTTCCGATCAATTTGATGGCCTGTTAAACGATGAAAATATCGCGAGCATCAACGTCACCATTAAAAATATTGAAGCGATTACCACCGCGCTCAATCAGAGTGCGCCAAAAGTGGAAAAACTGATCGATGATACCTCGGTATTGGTGGCAACAGGCAATGATATCGCCGTTGACGCAAAACCGCGCATTAATAAACTGCTCGAAGAGCTCAAAACAACGCCCGAAGAGATTAATGCTCTTTTAAGAGAGTGGCGTACCGTTGCGAACAATACCGATGGTACCATCAGCCAACTTGGGCCGGAACTCTCGCAAATGCTCTTCACTATTTCAACCCTGCTTGAGGAACTTCGCCATCAGCCAAGCTCGCTCATTATGGGGAAACCGCAAAACAAAAAAGGCCCGGGTGAATAAGGAGATATTCGATGAAAACACTCTATAAATTATGCTTAACTGCCGTTACGTCGCTACTACTAATCGCCTGTCAATCAGGCCCTGCGCCACAACATTATCTCATTACGCCCAATGATCAGGCAATTACCGCCTCGCACGCAACACCAAAGCCTGCGCTTCGCGTTGAACCGGTGAAATCTTCAGCGATCTTAAATACCACGCAGATGGAATATAAACGCCACGATAATCAGGTGGAATTTTACACCCAAAGTCAGTGGAGCGTGCCTGTGCCGCGCATGATTCAAGATCTTATGGTGGAGAGCCTGGTCAAATCAGGCCGTTTTAGCGATGTAATCAGCGCACCGAGCGACTTAAGTACCCCGCTTCGCCTTGACCTTCACCTCTATACCCTTGAGCAAGATTTTACCAAGTCACCCTATAAAGCAATTGCGCGCATGCACGTTCGCCTTGTCGATACCCATAACCAACGCATCATTCGCTCAAAAATGTTCTTCGATGAAGAGACCATTTTGGACTATAACGCGAAAGCCGGCGTGGAGGCGTACAATCGTCTCTTTAGCCGCATGATTCCTAAGGTGATCGACGAGATTGCGCGCTAATCGGTCGAGCCGATCGAACCGATCTCAATATAAAAGTGATATATCACGGATGATTAATTATAAAATTGCTCTCGAACGAATCGCATCCCCCCGTTTCGAGGATTTTTATGCCTTAAAAAAAGCGGACAGTAGCGCGCCGATCGGCTGGATTCACCGCGATCATGTGGAGATTATTGCGCCGTTTCATCAGGTTTTCAGCATCGATCAAAGTTCAGATACCATAACGTTTGCCGAACCATTTTTATCTCGCTCGTCCGAATCACGAAGTGCAGAGATCGCCGAGATCAGTGCAATGCTTTATGAGGCAGGCCATCTCAATGAATGGCGAGGGGAGCTCTATGGCGTATATGAAACCTCGCTCCGTGAGAATGATCTTCTCTTTGTAATCGAGCGGGGCGCAGCCCCCTTTTTTGGCGTGCGTACCTATGGCGCTCATATTAATGGATTTACCACGTTTGAGAATGAGGAAAATCCGCTTCGTTGCTGGATTGGACAACGCTCCACTAAAAAACGCATTGCTCCACTTAAGTTTGATCAGATCGCCGCAGGGGGGCTTACCTATGGAGAATCCATCGATGAGAGTGCTGAACGTGAAGCGATGGAAGAGGCGAGCATTCCCCATCATATAGCTGCAACCATGCGCTATCAAGGCCTGCTCCACAATATGGAAGAGGTCGATCGGACCATTCGCCAAGAGACCCTCTTTTGTTACGATTTAAAGCTGCCGCAAGATTTTATCCCTAAAGTGAATGACGAAGAGATGCTCCAGTTTAAGTGTCTCCCGCTAGATTCGATTGCAACGCTCATTGAAGAGCATCAATTTAAAGATAATAGCGCGCTTGTAATGCTTCAGTTTATGTTGCGGCACGGCTCGATTCCAAAGACTCACCCACACTATGAACTCTTAAGCCAAAGACTGATAAGCGACGCCTGATTTTTCTGGTTTTCTGGTTTTCATTCATTGATTCAAGCCAAAACCGATCGACATAAAAAAGCCCGTTATGACACGGGCTTTAATTTTTTTAACTACTTTAGTGATCGTTAACAGCGATTACTTTGCCGGAACATTAAAGGGATTGCCCTCACTCCACTCATCGACAAAGCCATCACTTGCAATGGTTTGCACGCGGAAGAAATAATCGCCCGGCTTCATCGCGCTCATCGGCATTTCCGCAGCGGCGGTAGTTTCATCAAAGAAGATATGATTAAAATTCGCATCGGTGGAGACTTGAATGCGGTACTGCGAACCCTCTTCAAGCGCCGGCCAAGTTAAACGAATATCGCTCACCACTACATCCATCGCGCTCAGCGCAGGTTTTTCAAGCAGTACGCGGAAACTTTGTGGTTCAGTAAATGGCCCGCGTTGCTCAAATTGATCGAGTGCCGCGACGCGCCAATAATAGACCCCTGCACGAAGCCCCTCTTTTAGATTATATTCAACGCCCGGCAAAATCGGCTCGTTGACAATCGGTAGACGGAAGCTCTCATCTTCTGAAATTTGGAGATAGTAGCCACTCGTTAACGCCTCATCTTTCGCATCCCATTTAAAGACAAGCTCACGAAGGAGCTGTTTTTGTTCATGGGTCGGCGCACCTAACACCGGTGCGTAAGGACGAGCATTCACAATAATATCGTGTTGCGCGGGAATTCCCATTACGCCCAATTCATCAATGGCGCTGACAAACAGATGGTAACGCCCATCGTCAATTTTCGAGCTCTCCACTACATTTCCGCTAACGCTTTGGCTAAAGATCGGCTGTTTTGGATTCTCTCCAAAAGGCACGATCGATAGATGATATCCCGTTGCTTTTGGATTTTCAGGAAGCGTAATGCTAAAAGGCGAGGTTTCGACAATGGTCTCCATCTCAAAGATCGGCGGTGGCAAGAGTTCAACCGCTTTAATCTCGGTGGTTGTGGCATCGAGCACCACCGCTTCACCACGTTTAAGTAAGATCGTTTGGCTATCGGTATTGCGATCCGCTTGCACTTTTCCCTCTAACACCTCGGTAATCGCCGCATCTTCAGCGCCAACGCTCACCCGGAAAGTCGTTCCGCGCACCGAGCTTACGCTCACATCGGTCGAAACGCGATAGTTGGTATTGGAAATTGGGCTCGAAGGAATCGAGCTTTCAACGCGCCCTTTATGAAGCTTAATCTCAATGTCGCTAAGTGACCCATCGCCAAGCGCATCAAATTGACGCAACTCAAGCTCACTATTGCTTTGAAGCAACAGTTGTGAACCATCATTAAATTCAATGGTGGCTAAGCCCTGATCATGGGTGATAATCGTCGTTCCCGGCAATAAAACAACGCGATCACTCGCCATGGTTGTACGGTCAAGCTCAATCTCTTGATTATCGCGTTTAAGCTCCACCTCACCTTTAATCGCTGTCAGTGTCGCGCTCGCCTCACGCTTTTTAAGCCACGCTTTCGGAATACGAATAACGGTGCCAAGTTCGATATAATCACTATTGGGCAGGCCATTTAATTTCTCGAGTTGCACCCAATGTTTAATATCGGTTAAGTGGCG
Organism: Lysobacteraceae bacterium; assembly: GCA_012513365.1. Lineage (GTDB taxonomy): Bacteria > Pseudomonadota > Gammaproteobacteria > Cardiobacteriales > Wohlfahrtiimonadaceae > CALZBJ01. The sequence continues at coordinate 2,090 of JAAZCI010000292.1, read as the reverse complement.
CTCGGTAATATTCCATAAACTATCACCCTCCACCGTTTTGTAAAGAAAATATTCTTCTGATTCATCGGCCTGTGCCATGGCCGCCATAAGGCTCAGAATAAGGCCCGATATAAGCGCCACAAAGCCCATAAGAGGTTGGCGCTTGATTGAAATATACTGATTCACCGTGAACGATCCTTCATTAATAATACATCGATAAATAATGGGCAAATTATAACAAATATTGCCCAATCATTAAGAAATATCGACAATCATCTGAGGAAAAGACCGCTTATTTGATTTTTATTAAGAAACGTATGGGAGTGAAAACAACTCTCTATTATTCTATATTAATCTCTAATAACCCCAATATTCGATCAGAGCAACGAGGAGGAGAGATAGATCGCTTTTTCAAAGAAAATCCGCGCTTTCGAACGGCTCTTTTTCCACTCAAGCGGATCGATTTTTGTCGCGTGTGTGAGATCTTCAAAAAAGTCGTCCGCCATGCGTTTTGCAAAGGCTTCATCATAGACGACCGCGTTTACCTCAAAGTTAAGGTCAAAACTTCGATTGTCCATATTCGCCGTCCCCACCATCGCAACTTTCCGGTCAAATACCGAAGTTTTCGCATGGATAAAGCCACGCTCATAATGATAGATCTCCACTCCCGCATCCATCAGCGTTTCAAAGAGCGAATTCGCGGCGCAGCGTACAAAAAATGAGTTAGTTTTCTTTGGAATTAACACCTTCACCTTCACATCGCTCATCGCCGCCATTTTTAGTGCCGATAAGACCATTTCAGACGGGACAAAATAGGGCGTTGTAATAAGTACCTCGCGCTTGGAATTAGCGATCGCTAAAATAAGCGAATTCATAATCATCGGTTCCGGTGAATCGGGGCCACTTGCCACAATTTGAGCCGTTTCTTGGTGATGATCAAACTGCGAGCGGTCGATATGAGGGAAATATTTTTCAGAAGGGACAATGCGCTGATTGGCGCAAAAATTCCAATCCGACAGAAAGATATATTGCAACGAATAACAGCTATAACCCACCACTTTAACGTGGGTATCGCGGTAATAAAGATCCTCCGCGCCTTTCCCCTCGTTGATATATTCATCGCCAATATTGATCCCACCAACAAACCCAACAACGCCATCCACCACAATAATCTTACGGTGATTGCGATAATTGAGGCGATTAGCGAGCATAATAAAAATGAGTTTACGAAACGGATAGATCTCAACGCCCGCATCGCGAAGCTCCTTAGCATAGGCTTTACGAATGGCGCCACTGCCAAAATCATCGTAGATAAAGCGCACTTTAACGCCCTCTTTCGCCTTACGAATCAGCACCTCTTTAATGGCGTTGCCGATCTTATCATTCCGCACAATATAATATTCAATATGAATGGTGGATTTCGCATTTTCGAGCGCTTTGAGCACCTCTGGAAACTTCTCTTCCCCGTTATTTAAAAGGGTCACATCATTATATTGACTGAGCCAATGAATCCGATCTGAAGCAATATAACGCGCGAGATTTTCATACTGCTGAATTGCGGGATTATCGAGCTCAAGCGCCTCATGTTTTAGGGTTTTGATATAGCGTTTTACCTCCGCTTCCGTCGCATCATCAGCCATCACTTTTTTACTGTACATATTTCGATTGCGATAATTGACTCCAATGGAGAGATATAAAATCACCCCAAGGAGCGGAATAAAGATGATCAAAAGCAGGTATCCGAGCGTTTTACTTGGACTCGTTGTCTCATAAATTACCTGCACCGCAACACCAATAATCGCGCCGGTGTATAAAATAAGCACGAGCCACGTCAAAAATGGCACTATAAAATCGGTCAATTCTTGCATAACGATAAAATCATCCTATAAATAAGCAGAGTGAGCCCTTATCATATCATGCTCTTAACGCAGAGTGAGCCCTTATCATATCATGCTCTTAACGCAGATTGATGCCTGCGATTGCGCTTCCACTCGCCACGAAAAATGCTACACTATTGACTTAAACCTTTTGTGTTAAGGATGCATCATGTTACCGAGTACCGGCTTAATTTTAGGGAAGTTTTTCCCATTCCATCTTGGCCACATCAATAT
>JAAZCI010000291.1 GCA_012513365.1 Lysobacteraceae bacterium | reverse complement strand
GAGTGGGTTGCCACCCTTCCAGATCAATTAGCCGATCGCCTCACAATGGCGGGGTTAGAAGTCGAAGCGGAAGAGCTAGCTGCGCCCGAATTTACTCAAGTGGTAGTGGGTGAAGTTAAAACCGTTGAGCCGCATCCCGACGCAGACCGTCTCCGCGTGACGACGGTCGATGTGGGTGAAGATGAACTTCTTCAAATTGTGTGCGGCGCGCCAAATGTGGCGGTTGGAATGAAAGTACCCACGGCAGTTGTGGGAGCGGTGCTTCCCGGTGGCTTTAAAATTAAAGCGGCAAAACTTCGTGGCGTTCCGTCAAATGGGATGCTCTGCTCATCGAAAGAGCTAGGCGTTGATGAAGATGGTTCAGGCCTAATGGCGCTTGATCCTGCGGTAAAAGTCGGTACTTGCTTTAGAGAGTTGTATGATTTAGATGATCGCATTGTGGATGTGGATTTAACACCCAACCGCGGTGACTGTCTCAGCATTTTAGGGGTTGCACGCGATGTGGCTGCGATTTCAGCACAGTCCATCATTCAAAAAGAGATTCCGCCGGTAGAGGTCTCATTTGATGAGGTGAAAAATATCACCGTTGAGAATGATAATGACTGCCCGCGCTACATTGGCCGAATCGTTCGCGATCTTAATCCAAATGCAGAAACACCGCTTTGGATGAGTGAGCGTCTACGCCGTTGTGGCATTCGTCCGCACGGAATTTTAGTGGATGTAACGAACTACGTTCTTTTAGAACTCGGTCAACCGCTTCACGCTTTTGACGTTAATAAGCTTGAAGGGGATATTACCGTTCGCCGTGCGAAAGCGGGGGAAACCTTAACGCTGATCAATGATGATAAAGCCGAACTTAAAGACGATACCTTAGTGATTGCCGATGAGAAAAAAGTCGTGGCAATTGCCGGAATTATGGGCGGTAAAAACAGCGAATGTGGTGATGATACAACGGATGTATTCTTAGAATCGGCGTGGTTTAATCCCGTTACCATCGCAGGACGTGCGCGTAACTACGGTCTTCATACCGATGCATCGCACCGTTTTGAGCGTGGCGTTGACTTTGCGTTAGCGGAAAAAGCTCTTGAGCGAGCAACTGCACTTTTAGTGGAATTTGCCGGCGGTAAAGCAGGTAAAATTAGCCGTTTTGAAGCGATTGATGCGCTGCCTAAACGCAATCCGATCAAAGTGCGTTTTGCGCGCGTTGAAAAAATCATTGGTAAAGCGTTCTCAAAAGAAGAGATTGTCACCTATTTAGAACGAATTGGCAATCTGTCTGAGGTGGCCGATGATCATCTTATTTTCACGGCGCCAAGCTATCGCTTTGATATCGAAATTGAAGAAGACCTCATTGAAGAGATCGCGCGTTTAAGCGGTTATAACGATGTGCCGGTCTGCTTTGATATGCAATCGAAAATCTCGATGCGCCGAGTGCCTGAAATTGAAGTGCCGTTAAAAGATTTCAAAAATATTTTAGTGGCGCGCGATTATCACGAAGTGATTGCGATGAGTTTCGTAAGCCCGAAATGGCAAGAAATTTTAGCGCCGGGCAGTACGCCGATTGCCCTTAAAAACCCGATCTCAAGCGATCTATCGGTGATGCGTACTACGCTTCTTCCTGGGGTTTTAGGAGCGATGGAGCATAACTTAAAGCGTCAACATACCCGTCTACGTTTCTTTGAATCGGGTTTAACCTATAACGGTACGCTTGAAAATGTGGAGCAAACGCTTCATTTAGCCGGCGCGATCTGCGGGGAAGCCTTTGAGAAACAGTGGGGCGAGCCTGCACGTAAACTGGATTTCTTTGATCTTAAAGGTGATGTTGAAGCGCTGTTAAATCGTACAGGGGTTCAGGATTTTCGTTTTGAAGCGTCTGAAAACAGCATCTTACATCCCGGTCAATCTGCACAAATCTTGACAAATGCAG
>JAAZCI010000290.1 GCA_012513365.1 Lysobacteraceae bacterium | reverse complement strand
GCGTGGCGTTAATTGGGCCCAATGGCGCGGGAAAAAGCTCTCTACTAAAAGCGATGGTGGGGCTCGTCCCAAGCTCTAAGGGGTTGATTGAGATCGATCCGAGTGCAACGCTTGCCTATCTGCCGCAGCGAAGTGAGGTGGATCTTGGTATTCCGATGACGGTGTTTGAATTTTTAAGCATGGCACAGATGGTCCAAGGTTCGCTCTTAAAAGGGGTGGATCAAGATTTGAAAACCGCGATTAACAAGGCGCTCGAAGCGGTGAAGCTGTCGGGGCGACAAGAGAGTCTTTTAAGTGAGCTTTCTGGCGGGCAATTTCAGCGGGTGCTCTTTGCGAGATTACTGCTACAAGACGCCGATATTATTCTCCTTGATGAGCCGTTTACCGGGATTGATATCTACACGATCGATCTGTTGTGCGAGCTTATTACCGAGTGGAAAATGGCGGGGAAACTCGTGATCGCTGTATTGCACGATCTTTACCTTGCGAAACGTTACTTTGAAAAGAGCGTGATTTTGGCGTGCGGCGTCATTGCCCGAGGTGATACCAAAACCGTATTAACCGATGAGAATGTCCGAAAGGCCTATGACAAAATGGCGAAACGCGGGGAGAGTGGATGCTAGTGTATGAGTGGTTGATCGCTCCGTTTCTGGAGTTTCCTTTTTTACGCCGTGCGCTTGTGGCATCGATTATGATTGCGCTCTCATCGGGGCTTGTTGGCGCGCTAATGATGCTCAATCGCATGAGTTTAGTGGGCGATGCGTTAAGTCATGGGATTTTGCCGGGCGTTGCCATTGGCTTTTTAATCTTTGGTTTTAATCTTGTGGCAATGAGTGTCGGCGGGATCACCATCGGGCTTGTGATTGCGCTTCTTGCTGCGTGGGTTTCCACGAAAACTCGGCTCCGCCATGATGCAAGTTTTACCGCATTTTATCTGATCTCGCTCTCCCTTGGGGTAATTGTGGTGAGCATGAGCGGGACGCAGACCGATCTATTTAACATTCTCTTTGGCTCAGTGGTAGCGATCGATCGGGTGACGCTGATCTTCATCTGGGCGGTTCTTGTGGTGACTTTATTATTGCTCGCGGTGATCTATCGCCCGCTATTAGCCGAACTGGTTGACCCTATTTTCCTCAAGGTTCATAAACAGAAAGGCGCGCGCTACTACCGTCTCTTTTTGTTTTTAATTATGCTAAATTTAATGGCCTCCTTTCAGGCGCTCGGCTCCCTTATGGCGGTGGGATTGATGATGCTACCCCCGATTGCCGCAAGGCTTTGGGCGCGTCGAATGGAGACGATTTTTCTATTAACGCTCCTCTTTGGAATGATTGCCTCCTACGGCGGGCTATTAATGTCCTATCATTTTAGAGTGCCGAGCGGTCCTGCGATTATTGGAAGTGCAGGGTTCATATTTGCGATCTCGCTCGTGCTCGTCACGACAATTCGTTATGGTGAGAGATCAAGGAGAGACGAACAATGATTGAAATTACCTATTTTGGCTTTTTAAAAGAGGCGCTTGGAGTGGCTGAAGAGTCGCTCGAGTGGACGGCGGGAAGTAGTGAAGCGCTTCTAGAGACGCTGCGTACCCGTGGCGAGCTGTGGGAAATGGCCCTAGCGCCCAATAATATCTTCCGCGTTGTGGTTAATGAAGAGATTCATTTTGGCGATGTAGAGATTAAAGCCGGCGATAAAGTTGCGTTACTTCCTCCGGTGACGGGAGGTTAAGATGGCGATTCAATCGATCAAAGTGGTGGTTCAGGAAGCGCCCTACGATGCGCTATTTGAAGAGAAAGAAT
>JAAZCI010000289.1 GCA_012513365.1 Lysobacteraceae bacterium | reverse complement strand
GCGGTAAGCTCACCATTTTTGATGATATCCAAGGGCGCGCCAAAGTAAGAGAGACAGCGGTAGTGGATGCGGCCCGCTATTACGGCGTGGCGGAAGTGGTGAATGATGTCAAAATCGGCGATCTAAAGATTCAAGTAGAAACCCCGTATGGCCAGTTAATCCCAAGCGCTGAAAGTGCGATCTCAATTACTGACCGCACCGCAGGATCGGACGCAACGCCGAGCGTCAAATCAGGCGGTGAGATCAATGTTTCGATCGCGTATCGATTAGAGCCCAACTCAAGAATCCATGCCGGGATCGGGATCATGCCCGGAACGCTTACTATCTCAGTGAGCGGTGGCAATTTAACGGATCGTGATGGCCAGTTAATGAGTGGCGATAAAGTGATTGGTACGGTCGATTATGGCGCGGGCTTGATTACTTTTGGTGGCACATCTCCCGTCTATTCGGGTAACAAAACCATGATCTTTACCGCGTCTGTGAAGCCGTTTCGTTTAGCGGATACCGCCTCGATTTATGTGGACGATATGAATCGCTCGACGGTGTACAACCTCACCATTGATCCAACACCAGAACCCGGTGCGCTTGTGGTACGTTTCCGCGCGCTTGATAACTGGTATGAGTTGCGCGACATGGGAAGCGGAATTTTAAAGGGCCGTGATGACAGCCACGGCGTAGGAACGGTGGATTATGTGACCGGCACGGTGTCGGTAACGCTCGGCGCACTCCCCGATGTAGACACAAGTATTATGTTCGCATGGGGAACGAAAACTACTTATTTTGATCGCTCGAATCAAAAGATCGAATCCCCCACCATTGAGCACCAACTTGAAACCGGCAATATTAGCAAAGGCTCGCTTGTATTGACGTGGAACGACGGCGAAAAAGAGTATAAAGCGCAAGACGATGGTGCGGGCAATATTACCGGTGACGTGACGGGTTACATTAACTATTTGATCGGCTTGATTCGTTTTAAATCCGACCGCTTACTCTCGCCAAAGCTTGAAATTAAGGCAGAGTATACCTGTGCAGATGATACCCACCGCCAAGAGAAGCAGGATAGCAATGTTGGGCTTGAAGGCGGGAAGCTTAAAATCAAATTGGACGATAAAAACATTGTTCCCGGATCAGTACGCGTTGAGATTCCGCTTGAAGTGAGACAAGACACGACAACGCAAGATTTTAGTCATTATTTAACGCCGGCTTCATCGTTAATTCAAAAGGTACATTACGCTGAGGACAATGGGAAAGGTGGCTTTAGCAATTGGATCGGTTCGATCAATTACGCTACCGGAGAAATTGAGCTAACGCCGTACAAGACCGTGACAGCGGTGGATGATAAATGGCGACGTAATGAGAATATATTCCCCAATATGGGGGGTGGGCTATTCGGTTATGCGCGCTCGAATAATCTTGTGCATGATGGTTTTGAGTACGTTGAGCGTCAAGCCCATTTCCCGAAAAACGGGGGGTATTATGTGGCAAGCTATCTCTCAGCCGATGAAGCGGTACAGCTTGAAGAGGAGATCGTTATTGATGGCTATGGCATCGATTTAACACCGCACGTACAAGAAACGGTCGTCCCAAATTCGGTGATGTTTTCATTCGGGGGTAAAACCTATGTGGATCGTGATGGCGCGCTTTATACCGATATCGATCCCCAAAACGGCGCAGGCGCGTATTCCGGAACACTTGATTATCAAACAGGGATTGCCAATCTTTTTGGTTGGGCTTCAGGTGGCGCGCAAGCAATTAAGGTCCATAGTTTACTCACTGAAATTAACAATCAGCCGATCGACTATGTTGTCTTTAATGTGCCCTCCGCACCAGTCCAAGCGCGCTCACTTCAAGTGCGTGCAACAACGCTAAACGGCGAGCGCATTACCGCAACGGCGGACGGCAATTCGAAGATCAAGGGCGATTACATCGATGGTGAGGTCGATACTCGTACAGGTATAGTTTCCGTTAAATTTGGGCGCACCGTAAAAGCGGAAGGGCATGAAGAGGAGTTTTGGTTTGATCCGAAAAACGTCGATAGTGACGGCAATATTTGGCAGCCAATCCCCGTCTTAGCTGACACCATTAAATACAACGCGGTGGTGACCGATTACCTTCCCATCGATGCCGATATTTTAGGGATTGATCCCGTTCGTTTACCCAACGACGGGCGCGTGCCGATCTTTAGAAAGGGCGATCTTGCGGTATTACACCGTGAATTTAACAAGCGGATTGATTCAATTGAAAGTGGCCATGTCGTCGATCTTGGGGAAACTCGATTAACGGATGTATGGATTGAGGACGCAAACGGGAAAGAGTGGCCATGTAAGCATTACGCACTCGATCGCGTGCAAGGCAAGATTACGATTCAAGAGCCGGACGCGGCAGGCTATGAATTACCGCTCCACGCTGTGGTGAGAATCGAGGACCAAGCGCAAATATCAGATGTGCAGATTAACGGCGAGATCACCGTTACCCGAGCCATTAGCCACAACTATCCAAAAGGAGCAATGCTATCAAGCGCGCTCTTTATTGGCGACATGCAGGCGCGTTATTCGAGCCTCTTTACCCAACAGACGTGGATGGGGAAATGGTCAGATGATCGCGAATCCGGCAACGAAACGGACGTGCGCTATAACGATACCGAATACCCGATTTTAGTCACCAATGCGGACGCAGTACAACAGCGGTGGCGTGTGGAATTCACCACCACAACGACGTTTAAATTAATCGGTGAAACACTCGGGCAGGTAGGGATTGGCTCGATTACGGAAGATTTAAAGCCGATCAATCCCAATACCGGAGAGCCCTATTTTATTTTACGCAAAGAGGGATGGAGTACGGGCGCAAAGCAGGGGAATATCCTCCGCTTTAATACGATTGGGGCAAACTTCCCGATATGGTTAATCCGAAGCGTCCAACAATCTCAGCCATCAGAATTATCCGATGGATTTAGCTTCCGCGTGCGCGGGCATATCAATAGAAATGGAGAAAACGATTCATGCAATTAGAGACGATGCAGTATTTTGATTCGACTATGCAAAATGCCCCTAGATATGATAGAGAAAATATTGTGGGGTTTTTAAAATGGGCATTATGTGATGAAAAAGATGTGAGTTTTACTAAACAAGAATCGCAAGAGCTCATATTTAATAATGGCCATAAGATGACGGAGCTGACATTTTATACATTTGATTGTGGAGATGTAGCAATTCGTTCATACATTGACATTGTCAACGATACAACTGTTCGCATTCGAAAAGATCTGTCAGGAAGAAAGATTGAGCGTGTTTTTATTGAGTCATATAAGTTCTCGTATGAACAAGTTGATAGTAAACATGTATTTACAAATGAAAGATTAGAAACAAAATATGGGTTTTATGTAGAAAATAACACTATATATTTTTTTGTAGGAGCTACTGGGAATGCTTCTAAGGCTTTAAGTAGAGAGTATTTCCCACAAGAAGATAACGGATGGAAAGCATTCATCTCAAGCGATTCAATATTGTTTTTCTGGCCTCAAAATGGAAAACCTAGTTACTTAAGAGCAGGAGGATATTCTGGTTTTTTAATTCATCCTGATAGCCGAGATCATCTTGTATTTTGTCAGCCAATTGGCTCTGTTAATAACTATGAAGCATGTGGCGTTTCTTCTGCTATTGAGTTAGATATTATAGAGAAAAAAATAACTGATTGGGGGCTTAATGGATATGGTAGTTCAGGTAAGGCTTGGTTGGTTTTTTTTTCGACAACTTCTGGTCAACGACATGATCATCATTGTCTGCATTTTAATAATGGACTAACGTTTCCTGCGTCTGATCTATTAGATATCGTGCCTGCTATAAGCAATACAAACGGTTCAACTTTTAAGCGGCTTCTTACCTCAGCCAATGGGCCTGGAGAGGAAAAAGGTGACTTTTGGATAGTTTATCTTGATGACGGTACAAAAATAGCTGTTATTAGAGCAGCTTCCGCATTTCTCATGTTCAATTTAGGAGGGGATGATGGCTTTAATGAAAGTATATCAAGCTAGGCAGTTTGCAAAGATTGGAAATGGCAACACTTCAATTCGAGGAAGTATCTTAGATAGAACTGAACATAATGGAAATGTTCCTTTACCTATTCATGAATTAAAAATATTTGATCAAAAACGGAATATTTTATTAGCCACGGCACGTACGGATCAATTTGGGGAATATACGTTAAAGTCTATTGATCCTGATCTAGTCTGTTTTAATGTGTCACATTACATCGACGACTCTAAAGATGGTGAGATAGCCGATAATATAAAGCCACAGCGAGACCCGATCTATGATCAAATTATCGAGTGAGCTATTAAACGCGCAACTGAATGTGATCGTCGATTTCATCTCGGATGGTAGTCTTGTTATTTACGCATCGGGCGTGGGGAACACCTCTCGGC
>JAAZCI010000288.1 GCA_012513365.1 Lysobacteraceae bacterium | reverse complement strand
GAATATATACGGTATTACAATTTAAAGCGTCTTCATACATATAACGGGAACATGAGTCCTGTTGAGTATGAGAATTATAAAGTGAATGTGTCCACTGCGGCTTGACCAGAACACATCTCGCATACGCCATGCCTGTAAATTCCAATGTTTAAAATCAATTAAAACCGTCTGGTCTTGAAATGTGAGAAGTCCGTCAAAACGCTCGTAATGCTCATTAGGCAATGCAGAAATCATGCAACCTTGTGCCTGTAAAATCGCACGACCGACCTCTTCCCCTAAGGCACCTAAATAGATATTAATAAACATCGGGGGCGTTAGTAGATAACGCGCGCCCGCTTCCCACGCAGTCGCAAATCCTTGCGTTTCAAAATGGTCTTTAACGATTGGGTTTTTCATAAAAATGGGGAGCTTGGAGGCCGCCTCACTCACTGTTCGCTTTATGTTGCCATCTCCCGGATTAATGTATTTAAAAAATGTATATTTGTGAATTTCATTCTCATTTTTAGGCGCTGAATACTCATATTGATCCGCTATATTAGAATGAAGATAAAAGTCTTTTTCGATCGGCTTAGAAACTGATGCAGGTATTCTTAATACGGCATAACGAAGTGCCTCCCATAACGCCACGTCTTTTTCTTGAGGCTGATGCTCAAGCCCTCTTAATCGTTGGTTAATATATTGATATCCTCGTCTAGTATGAAGAAGTGCTAAGTTATGCTGGCTCTGCTCCTCTCGAGTGATCAATGATGGCGCTTGAAAACTCTGCTCTTGTGCTAATTTCCTTAACGCAACATATTCATGCGTTAAAATCGCTGACTGCCGATTATCTTGCGCAAGAATCGGGGATAAATCTTCATCCAACAATAGTAAAATGGTATCTCGCTTAATCGATGTTCTCGCAGTACGTCCAACGGCTTGCTCAACCATTCGATACACCGAAAACAATGCGTCCTCCGAGCAGTTCGATCCAATATTTGTGTTATACCACCTCTTTTTAGCCTCTCCACAGGCATTATCCATATTGTTTGCCGTTAAAACAGTATTACACCAACTAGCTGCCACATTTGGACTTAAAAATCGCCCCTCTTGAAGAGAGAGCCCATAATGCATTAACCTCAATTGGTTACTAATACGATTTGCTCGATCATCAATGGAAATCAAATGAGTTGGCTTTTGTAGGTAAATAGCATCAATATCGGTATAGAGATCTTCTCGCTTTCCAACATTATGCAACGTGTTATTTTCATGGATATGATTAAATTTATACTTAGGGTTTTTCCCTGAAGACATCGTCGCATACGTAGTAAATACAATAACCTTTCCCGAATGATTCTCTAGATGAGCAATCACGTCGGTTTCAAACTTTCCTTGCTTTAAATAAGCGGCATTAACACCCAACACCAATTTCGTATCAATCTCTTTTTTCGCAGATAAGTACGCCACATACCACTCTAAAAAGCTTGCTAGGCACGCCTCTTTTTTATTTGTATATTCCTTATCCTTAAATGCCAACTTAACGATTCCAGCATTTAACATCAGCATCATATAGCGATTATTAGGAGCATCCAGGAATGCCTCAATTGCGATGCAAATCTTACTTAATTCTCGTAGAGAATGATCATATTGATGACCTTTTTCAGGCTTAAAAAACGCTCGATAAAACACTTCCTGATGCGCTATAGGCTTGCCTCTCCAACGAGCAATGAGCCCCTTAATATGATTAACATCAGTGACCACTTCACGCGCATCCAAATTAATCTTCGCATGATGATAATTACGTTCCAAATTGTAATAATCTTGGACAATTTTACGATCATCAGACGTTAACTCGATCCATCGACTCCCGAGCCGATGAGCAAGATGCTTCATATCAAAGTTATGGATGACACTTTCACATTCAGCGGTAGCACTCACCCCCAAAATATTGCCCCCTGCTAAGACCCAATCACCGAGCATACCTGTCGGAGTTCGAGCAAATCCATGCTGTCTAAAGAGTACTGAATCGATCACATTTTCATGACGATCCACTTCGATTAAATTTAATCCTCGAATATGGTAATCACCAAGATTAAACTCTTTCTCTTTTTTTCGTCCAGTGTGGTGAAGTAAGAGCACTTTCATGTGGTCGACTAAATGAAATAGATGAAGATGCTCTAAAACCGTTGCTATAATCGCATCAGGTGCATCTTCAGGCTCATGCTTATTGAGGCCATTTTTTGACTTTCGCTTCTGCTCTAAACTTGCCATATTTTTTTGGTACTGCTCAACCACATTCTGCATCAAATAGAAAAAATCACGGTTGGCAAGTTTTTCCATGGCGCCAATAAACTTAGGAAAATCCACCTCATGCGCCCCAATCTCACCTTTGATACCAATTTCATGAAAATCATATTTCTGATTGGTTTGAAAGACCAGTTTTTTCTCAAAGCTTGTGATATGGGTTGCTAGCTTGTCACTAAAGAGCAATACCTGTTTCTTCGAGTTCTCTAATCCTTTATGCAGTAGAAAACTGCACTCTAAATGATGCGATTCATAAAACTCTCTCACCTTTTCAAAATATGCTTCAAGAAGCACATTAATCCCATCATACTTAGGCTTCTGAGGAAGCTTGGCAGTTTTTGAATGAGCATATATTGAGCGTATAATTGATAGAATATCGATCTCATTGGCTCTAGTTAAATGATCTAAAATTTCAGCTTGCTGACGATCAATCTCATCAATAATGAGATAATTCTCGGATAAATTGGCTGAGGGATAAAACTTTTTCGTTGTCTGATGGAGCCCAAACATAAATTTTTTCGTAGTCATAAACACGATACGAACACGTCCAATCTCGGGTTCTAATAGACTTCCTGGGATTAGGTTTTTTAATAATCGAACCTGCCCTTTTAACTGATTTGTTTGATCCTTTTTTAGTTTCTTTTGAAGGTGCAACACCAGTCTTGAGTAAGCCTGTGACGCTCTCTCTGCTAGCTGATCTTGGAAAATTTTTATATCGCTTTGATTCCCCTTAATTGAATTAGCCGCATAGTACTGCGATCGCACCTGATTAAGTCCATTATAAAGCTCCTTTGTTTTATCTACTTCAAATACCTCATAAATCCGCTCAAGCACATCACTATACTCATCAAACATAGTGTAGAGCGTCGTCGTATTGTTAGGTGCATATAAAATCGACTCTTTCAGAAGATTTTTTTGAGCACTCGAAAATGAATTAATCTCGTCAATTCGATCTAGCAAATCCAAATAAGCATTATGAACATTATCCACCGAATTGGTGATGTAGTAGCAGTAACGAGGCGTATACTCACCCTCTGAATTTAACTCTCGCTCAATCTCATCAAGTAAAAATTGTAGCGCAAATGACAGCGTATTATACGTTTTCCCAATCCCCGTCGGAAATGGCAACGCCAAAAACTGACCTGATTTAAATTCATGAGAAGATTTATAAAACTTACGCTCAATCAAATCGTAAATCGGATTAGCAAAATCGATTTTGGGAACACCCCCTGGAAATAACCCCTCTAATGTGCGCCCCCGAACTGACTTACTCATACACCTTCTCCCTAAATTTATATTTAAACTCGATGAGCAACAATAAAAAACAACAATATAACAAAACAGTATCATAATAAACTTAATAATCAAGTCATTTTGATTTGACTAAAGGATTCAATACCTCTTTATATCGTTTTAATACGCTTCTTAAGGGCTTTTTGATATGATGAATGAATTACTCATTAACGAGCTTTCATCTTGCTATGGATCAGACCATTTCCCTCTTTCAAAACCTCTCAAATCGATTACGATATATTGAATTTTGCTTAATCTATAAGGGATTCGTAACGCGTGCCGATCTTATTGAAAAATTCAATTTAAGTGAAGCCTCAGCCACTAGAGCAATTAAGGAATATATTGATCTAAGCGATCAAAAAAATGCGCAATTTAATAAAGAGACGAAAGCCAACGAAATCACTCACACCTTTAAACCGCTCTTTACTATCTCTGAAGAAGAAGCGCTCTATTGGCTACAACTGGAAAGTGTGCCCGAGCTTAATCAATTGCTCGTATATGGACTGCCAAAGATCAATCTCCCTGAGCAGGCCGCATTAGCTCCCATCATTCATGGGATAATCCATAAAAAGTGTGTGAAAATAACTTATTTATCGCTTAAAAGTGGCATGTCTAAAGAACGTATCGTTGCACCGCACGCACTTTTTAATGATGGTTTACGACTCTATATCCGTCTATTTGATCGAAATTACAGCAAGTTTATCGATATGTCTCCAGCGAGAATTATGAATGCTGAATGCTTAAATGAAAGTGTTCAACCTCATGAATCACCAGCCAACGACATTTTTTGGAATGAAGAAATTGAACTCTTATTAATGCCTCACCCAAAATTAAATCCAAATCAAGCGGCTGTAATCGAGTATGAATATCAAATGGTTCGTGGCAAACGAAAAATCAGTGTTAAAAAATCAACCGCTAACTACTTTTTACGAGTCTGGAATGTGGATTGCTCCGAATCTGGAATGCTCAATCCCCAAAGTTATCACCTCTGGCTAGAAAATCGACACGATATTCTGAGTCATTTAAATCCTATGGCTCCGGGATTTCAAAGCATACCCTCGACAAACCCTACACCTTAAACAGCTCCAACACTTTTAACCGTTGTGCTTTGTGATCAACGATTGGATCTGGATAATTGAGCGGCTTTTTGTGGGTTTTGCTGAGCCACGGGGCGTGGATGGATTTATTATCAAGATGGGCAATTTCTGGGACATATCGGCGAATAAAATCACCGCTTGGATCAAATTTTTCTGACTGGGTAATGGGATTAAAAATACGGAAGTACGGTTGCGCATCACAGCCGGTACTTGCCGCCCACTGCCAGCCGCCATTATTAGCCGCAAGATCAAAATCGAGCAGCATTTTAGCAAACCACGCCTCGCCCCAGCGCCAATCGATTAAGAGATCTTTCACTAAAAAACTTGCGACAATCATGCGTAAACGATTGTGCATATAGCCACTATGAAGGAGTTGTCGCATCGCTGCATCAATGAGCGGATAACCGGTCTGTCCCATTTTCCAGCGCTCAAACCACGCCTCATTATTCTCCCACTTAAGATCGCGATATTCTTCTTTAAAACTCTCTCGCACCACATTGGGATAATGGGTTAAAAACTGCTGGTAAAATTCGCGCCAAACGAGCTCTTTCAGCCAAATTTGCGCGCCTTCACTATCTGCCTCCAACGCAAGGGTCACCAGATGACGAATCGATAATGTTCCAAACCGTAAATGCACCGACAGGTACGAAACGCCCTTTTTAGAGGGAAAATCCCGCGCCAGATGATAGCGATCGATCCGCGTTAAGAAATCTGTCAATAAGACTTGCGCACTTGTTTCGCCCCCGCTAAGTAGTAGCGTTTGCGGCGTAAATCCTAATGCCTCAAGCGTTGGCATTTCAGGAGGTGATTGCAGCGCTGCAGGAAGGGCCTTTTGGTTATCTGCCAATTGCGCCCAATTATCCTGTTGACAATCGATCGCACCCGCATGCAGTTTAGCCATCCAACGGCGATAATAAGGCGTGAAAACATGAAATGGCGTCTCTTTTTGCGTCATCACCTCATTTTTTGCAAAAATCACCTGATCTTTTACCTGAGTAAACGCGATTCCAAGTGCCTCTAAACAGTGAGCAACCTCAGCATCTCGCATAATGGCACTCGGCTCATAATCCTCGGACGAGACCACCTCTACCGCCTCTATCTTTTCTGCCAATTCCGGAATGATGTTTTTTGGTAGGCCCTCCAGAACATAGAGAGGAACGCTTTTTTCAGCAAGTGATGCTTTTAATTCTGCAACCGTCTCATGGATAAAGGTGAGCCTTCGATCTTCATTTGGAAGCGGATCTAAAATCTCACGATCAAAGATAAACACCGCAACAATCGGCCTTTTTTGCTGAACGGCATATTGAAGCGCACGATGATCAAACACCCGAAGATCTCGGCGAAACCAGACGAGGGTTGTGGGAGGCGTACTATGCGTCATATTATTGATCTGCAAAATTGGTTTGATGATGATCTAAAAACACCAACAGTGCACGAATCGCGGCAGAAAGCTCCCAGTAGTTCATCCGTTCGGCATCATTATGGGCGTTTTTCTCATACTCTGAGATTAAGG
>JAAZCI010000032.1 GCA_012513365.1 Lysobacteraceae bacterium | reverse complement strand
TATAAATATAGCTTTTTTAGAGCAATATTTCGCTACTACGAAATGGCATAAGTTTATGCTGATAAATGGTGATCAAGGCGCAAGAGCCGATAGGTTTGCTATTGGTGGAGCTGTTTTTCAGCAAATGCCTATTATGCTGCCTTTACAGCCGGAACAAACCAAAATCGGGGAACTTTTCCAAAAACTCGATCGTGCCATTGAGCTGCAACAACAAAAAGTCGAGCAATCTGAACGCTATAAAAAAGCGATGCTCCAAAAGATGTTTCCTCAAAAAGGTGAAACAAAGCCACAACTCAGATTTGAAGGGTTTAGTGGTGAGTGGGAAAAATCTAAATTAGGACAATTAGTGGCAATATTTAGAGTGCTGGTATATAAGCCTGAAAATGTTGTACGTGATGGTAGCGCTGATTCTATTAGGGTCTTGCGCTCATCTAACATTGATGAAGATGTCCTAGTGTTACGTGAAGATGATGTTTTTGTTCAATCCGATGCCGTTAATATCGAAAATGTTAAACAGGGAGATATATTAATAACTGCAGCTAATGGAAGTAGTCGTTTAGTTGGGAAGCATGCAGTAATTAAAGAGAGTTTAGCAAAGACTGTTCATGGCGGATTTATGCTTATTGCTAGAACAGATTTCCCCTATTTTATTAACGCTTGGATGGGGGCAGTTGAATATCAAAAAATGTTGCAATTAGCACAAGGCGGTAATGGAGCTATTGGTAATCTTTCAAAAAAGATATTAGATAATTGTGAGATTACGTTGCCTAAAGATATTGAAGAACAAACCAAAATCGGGGAGTTTTTCCAGGCGCTCGATGAGCGTATTGAAGTGGAGACGAAAACGCTCAATCATTATGAGTCACTTAAAAAAGCGATGTTGCAACGGATGTTTGTGTAGCACGATAAAAATAAGCTAAACGATAAGAGAAGGAGATGCGGGGTGGTGAAGTTTACGTCGGAACAGAAGATTGAAGAGGATCTCATTAATCAGCTGATTTCAGGGGAATCTCAATGGATTTACCGAGACGACCTTAGAACGGAAGAAGCCTTATGGGACAATGTTCGCTCGATTTTGGAGCAGAATAACCGGGCAGAACTAAAAAACATCCCTCTGACCGAGCAGGAGTTTCGCCAAGTAAAACGACAGCTCACCTTCTTAAATCCCTATGAGGCAGCTAAGTGGTTATCTGGGGAAAATGGAAAAGCGAAAGTCGAGGTACAGCGTGAAGATGCAAGCCTCGGCGTGATTCGGTTAACCGTGATTAATCGCGCAGATATTGCAGGCGGTACGACCGTCTATGAGGTGATTAATCAATATCAGAGCAGTAAGTCCGAAACGAAAAAACGGGATCGACGCTTTGATGTAACTCTCCTCATGAACGGCTTGCCGATGATTCATATTGAGCTTAAAAACCGCCAACACCCCTATATGGATGGCTTCCGTCAAATCCATAAATATATTAAAGAGGGCGCGTTTGATCCGATCTTTTCATCAACTCAGATGTATGTCATCAGTAATGCGAGCGACACGCGCTATATTGCTGCTGCGGATTATGATTCACTCAATGCGAGCTTTTTAAGTAAATGGGTCGATCTTAAGAATCGTCCGGTGACAAACTATATCGACTTTGCCCGCGATGTATTGTCGATTCCGCAAGCGCACCGTATGGTGACTCAATATTCGGTGACCGACCGAGATAAAGAGGCGCTGATTTTACTGCGTCCTTATCAAATCCATGCCATTGAGGCGATTAAAGATGCGTCTAAACGGCATGATTCGGGCTATATTTGGCACACAACCGGATCGGGTAAAACGCTCACCTCTTATAAAGTTGCGTGTAATCTCCTGCAGATTCCCAATATTGATAAAACCATCTTTATCGTGGACCGGGTCGACCTTGACCAACAGACCACAAGCTCCTTCACCTCGTATGCGGAATTTGATCCAGTTTCCATTGATGAAACGGATAATGTGAATGAGTTAATTCGCCGATTAAGCAGTGATGATCGCACGGTAGTGGTGACCACCATCCAAAAGCTCAACCATTTAATGAAGCGGATGGAAGCGGAAGAGATTAGCGAGCGCAACCAAAAGCGCTATAACAAGATTAAAAATCTGAAAGTGGCGTTTATTGTCGATGAGTGCCACCGCGCCGTTACGCCTAAGAAGAAACGCGAGCTTGACCAATATTTTCACTATGCACTTTGGTATGGCTTTACCGGGACTCCGATTTTTAAAGAAAATGCCCGGGCTGAGCAGGGGGATTTAGCGCGAACGACAGAAGGGTTATATGGCAAGCGTCTGCATGAATATACCGTAAAAGAGGCCATTAATGATAAGGCTGTCTTAGGGTTTCTGGTGGAATATAAACATGCCTTAATGCAAAGTACTCGTGATGCGCTGACCGAAGCGATGTTCCCGGATCGGGATATTGCATACGATGAATTGAGCGATGACGATAAAATAAAGCTCGAGAAAAGCATTCCCAACGATGCCTATGAAAACGATAAGCACCGCCTAAATGTGATCGACTTCATTGTGAATCAATCACGTCGTAAGCTAGGATTTACCGCCGAAGAGGGTGGGAAAGCCTATGGGGCGATCTTAACCACCTCAAGCATTAACTCAGCCCAAGAGTATTACGATCTCTTTAAGAG
>JAAZCI010000287.1 GCA_012513365.1 Lysobacteraceae bacterium | reverse complement strand
TTGCGATTATTTTACAGCAGACGGAAGTTGCGCTTATCGATGAGCGATTACGCATTCAGCGGAAAAATCTGCTGATTGAGGAAAATCGTTTGCTTGAAGCCTCAAAACTTCGTGATGGCGCGGTTGAACGGCTCGTTTTTACCGAAGATGAGCGTACAGCGTTAAAGCAAGAAGCCACCCGTCTAGAGCGCGAATTAAAGGAAGCCAATACGCGGCTTCTCCGCGCGCAATCTCAAGTCTTATTGACCCCAGAAGAGACGGCGGAAGACCGAGCGGTAATGCGCCTTCGCAATCAGCAAGCCCTTAAAGAGAAGATCAATCTTGCGGTGCTTGAGACGCGGCTCTATATCTATCTCAATGAGCTCGATTCCCTCAGCCTTTTAGCGAAAGATGAGACGCTCGATGTGGAGCGCATTCAAAAACGGCTATCAGATCGGCAGCGCAAACTCCAAGAGATCACTGTGGTCGGGCGCGATTGGTTTAATCAAAATGAGCTCGAGCGAGCCAATTCCAACACCTTTTTAGCCGATGTGGAATCGAAAGGCAGTACCGATCACAATACATTTTTAGCGAGCATTGCGAAAGATCGTTTAGTCTTAGTGCAGGAAACGTCGGTATTGCTACAGAAATTACAGACGGAGATGGCGGACGTTCATTTCCTCTCGAGCATTATTGAAAAGCAACTTTTGAGTTATCAAGGGCCCTTTTTCAATTGGATTAATCGCACCAAAAGTACACTCAGTTACGGTTGGCGCAATACTAAACAGCTACTACGCACCGCGCTCTTTAAAGTGGGTGATACGCCGATCACTCCGCTCAGTTTTGCGCAGTTTTTACTGATTGTATTTGTCTGTTGGTGGGTGGCGTTTTGGCTCAATAAGATTCTGTTCCGTATCGGGAATAAACGCGGCGATGAGAAGCTTCCGGCCTACTATATTGTTGGGCGACTCCTCTATTACAGCGTCATTTTATTTGGATTTTTATATGCGCTTACCGCAATCGGCATCGATTTCACTAACTTTGCATTAGTGGCGGGGGCATTGGCGATCGGACTCGGTTTTGGGTTACAATCGATCGTCAATAACTTTGTCTCAGGTCTGATTTTGCTCTTTGAGCGATCCATTAAAGTCGGTGACTTTATCGAGCTGCAAGATCGCGGGCTGTGGGGCGAGGTGAAAGAGATTAACGTGCGCGCTACCATCATTAGCGATAATGATAATGTCGATATCGTGATTCCAAACTCCGAGCTCATCAACACAAAAATGATGAACTGGACCTTAAAAGAGCCCCATCGTCGGATGCGTTATCCGTTTAAAGTGGCCTATGGAACCGATAAAGAGTTGGTGCGCGAGGCAGTTTTAGCGGCGGCAGAAGCGCTTCCGCATACCTTAAAAGGGATTCCCGGGCGAAACCCTGCGGTATGGCTCACCAATTTTGCCGAATTTTATTATGAATTTGAGCTGGTGGTGTGGCTTACGGCCCGTGCGGTAAAGCGGCCTAATGGCGTTCGTGCGGCCTATATGTGGGCGATCGATAATGCGCTTCGCGAGTTTGATATTGAAATACCTGTTCCTCAACGTGAGCTCCGCTTTCGTGAGGGGAGTGCGTTACCGGTAACGCGCTATAAACAGCAAGAGAACATGATCTTTGAGGAGGACGATCTTCCCGAAGATAACCCATTTTTAGAGACTGAAGAAATAGAAAAGCAAGATGAAAAATAATACCTTTCAAGAGATCATTTTAACGCTACAACAATATTGGGCGGATAAAGGCTGTGCAGTCTTACAACCGTACGATATGGAAGTGGGCGCGGGAACATTCCACTCAGCCACTTTTTTACGCGCGCTCGGGCCTGAGCCATGGGCGGCTGCCTACGTTCAGCCATCACGCCGTCCGACCGATGGCCGCTATGGGGAAAACCCGAACCGTTTGCAACATTACTATCAATTCCAAGTGGTGATTAAACCCTCACCGGACAATATTCAAGAGCTCTATTTAAGCTCGCTTGAAGCGCTTGGCATCGATACTGAAACGCACGATATTCGTTTTGTAGAAGATGACTGGGAATCACCAACGCTTGGCGCGTGGGGACTTGGTTGGGAAGTGTGGTTAAACGGAATGGAAGTAACCCAATTTACCTATTTCCAACAAGCGGGCGGTTTAGAATGTAAGCCGGTTACCGGTGAGATCACCTATGGGCTTGAGCGGTTTGCGATGTACGTTCAAGGCGTTGAAAGTGTCTATGATTTGGTTTGGTCCGATGGGCCTTTTGGCAAAATTACCTATGGCGATGTGTTTCATCAAAATGAAGTGGAGCAATCAGATTACAACTTTAATCACGCCGATACCGATTATCTCTTTAAATCCTTCACCTTTTATGAAGGGGAAGTGGAGCGTTTGCTTGCGGTGGATTTAGTGCTCCCCGCCTATGAGATGGTGCTCAAAGCCTCTCATGCGTTTAACTTACTTGATGCGCGTAAAGCGATCTCGGTAACCGAGCGACAATCCTATATTTTACGTGTGCGTAAGATGGCAAGTGCGGTGGCAGAGAGCTATTATGCGGCTCGTGAAAAGATGGGTTTCCCGATGTTAGAGCGTGGTTAATTAGCTCCATCAGATTTATAAAAAGCGATCGTAGTCAGTTTTACTGGTTAGAGATCGCTTTTTTATTGCCCATTGATTTTTTATCGATGGCTAGATTGAGGCATAAAAAAAGAGCCACTGATTACTCAATGGCTCTTGGCATCTTGTACACGAAAATCGTGTGTTCGATTAAATCTGTAAGGTATAGATTAGGTCGATCATAAAGGTGATGTCGTCTTCACTGTCTAAAATTTTCCAGTGATCCACTTTTAAGTCTTCTAATACTGATTTACCATTATCATCTTCATGCATGGTGCGAAGCGTCTCTTTTAGGAGTTCTGCTTTTTCTGCAAACGCGGGTGAAAGCACAAAACAGTGAGCAACTGTTGCGATATCTTCAGGCTCTGTTGCCACTAAGCTCTCTAATTGGCTTGCAACAATTTTACTTAAGCCGCGATAGATATCCGTTGGAAGCATCGCCACTTGCGAGTTGCCTTTTAAGAGCTCTTTAATCGCTAAAATATGGTTCGATGTATCGATAAACGTGATGTCATCTTTGGTTAAGTTTGCAGGTTCAAGCAGGATAGTGCCTAAGGTACGAAGGTCTGCGTTCATTGCTGCAGAGACTTTAAGATCCGTTTGCAGATCTTCAACCTTTGTAATCTCGCCACCTTTTTTAGTGACGATGGTCACTTCCGCAACATCCGACGCTGGCTGTGCAAGTGCAATAAATTTTTGTTCGCGAATTAACCAGCCCGCATCATACGGGTTTGCATAAAGAAGATCGATTTTACCGTCGAGTAGTGCCTGTTTTTGATCATCAAACGAAATATACTCCAATACACTGATTCCTTCGCCTGTTTTGCGTTGGAGCCAGCTGCTGAACAAATGCCAACCAGGGAGACGCTGTGGTGAGACATCTGGGGCAATAGAAAAAGAGATCGATGACATAAAACGGTTCCTTTGTTTAAAAGCTAAAACATACAATAAAAATTGGCCGACGCGGTCTGCTCTATGTATATATTGATTTAACCATGATAGACTATTTTTTAAGAAAATGCATAAGAAATTAAGAGTTAATCGGGCCGAGCTTGACTCTGATTAAGTCCCCTTTCTTTAGAGCATTATTTCTATAATTGTTATTTATTCTATGAGAGAAAAAAGGCTAGAGAGCTATGCAAAAATTTTTAGAGTGCGCAAAAGAAGCGGCATCCATTGCCCGTAATATTATTGCAACTGAATATGATAAAAATGCATTTAAGATTACCATCAAAGCAGACATGACGCCCGTTACCGAAGTGGACGTCGCGGTAGAACAGGCGATTCGTGCGCATATCTCTAAGCACTTTCCAGACCACGGATTTTTCGGGGAGGAAGAGGGCAAATCGAACATCGATTCCGATTATGTATGGCTCGTTGACCCGATCGATGGCACCAAAGCATTTGTGCGTCGCCGTCCGTTTTTCTCATGCCAAATTGCGCTCATGTATAAAGGGGAGATCATCTTAGGGGTCTCAACGGCGCCCTCTTTTAATAATGGCGAGCAATTTTATGCGGTGCGGGGTGTTGGAGCGTTCCGCGAAAATGGTGAACGTCTGTCGGTGAGCGATATTACCGAATTTTCAAACGTCGTACTCTCATCGGGGAACTTGAAATCGCTTGCGCAAGACTCAGCTCGCTGGAACAATTATGGCGAACTCATCAAACAAGTGAACTCAACGCGCGGATTTGGTGACTTCCTGCACTATCATCTATTAGCGCAAGGTTCACTCGACCTTATTGTGGAATCTGATGTCAATATTCTCGATATTGCCGCACTTTCAATCATTGTGGAAGAAGCGGGCGGGGTCGTGACCACCTTAGAAGGGGATAAACTCTCCCTTGAAACCAGCAGTATTTTAGCGGCAACGCCCGAGGTTCACGCAAAAACCTTAAAACTGATCAACGGCTAAGCCAAAATCGGCGCCGATAGGTTGTAGTTTCATAAAAAATAGGGTATCTTATAGCCCTTGTGTAAAAGGAGAAGTGGCCGAGTGGTTGAAGGCGCTCGCCTGGAAAGCGGGTATACGTTCATAGCGTATCGAGGGTTCGAATCCCTCTTTCTCCGCCAGACTTAAAGCCCTCTGTTAGGTAACTAGCAGAGGGCTTTTTATTGTCTTAAATGCGCTTATTGGGCCGTTAAATATTTCTCAAATATAGACGGCCTTTCGATAAGGTGTCATCACTATTAAAGTGCTCGATATAAGTCTTAGACCTGGATAGACAATCGTTCCATTTTCACATCTACAACAGTAGAAATTAGATATAAGTCTTAGACTTCAAGCAAATAAGGAGACCAAGCTTGATCTACAACAGTAGAAATTAGATATAAGTCTTAGACTCTCATATCTCTTAAGTTCTTTCGTATATCTACAACAGTAGAAATTAGATATAAGTCTTAGACTAACAACTACAGGATCTCGATAAAGAGATCTACAAC
>JAAZCI010000286.1 GCA_012513365.1 Lysobacteraceae bacterium | reverse complement strand
CTTTAATTGAAGGCTGTACCGTTTCCACTAAATATGGCGCGATCAAAACCGACCATATTCTCTTTATCGCATCCGGTGCGTTCCATCTTGCTAAACCTTCGGATTTGATCCCCGAACTTCAAGGCCGTCTTCCGATTCGCGTTGAATTAAAATCGTTAAATGCCGATGATTTCTATCGCATTTTAACCGAACCTTCCTCAGCGCTTATTAAGCAATATAAGGCGCTTTTAAAAACGGAAGGAGTAAATCTTGAGTTTGAAGATGAAGCCCTTAAAGAAATGGCAACGATCGCTTTTAGCGTCAATGAAAAGACCGAAAATATCGGCGCGCGCCGTCTTCATACAATTTTAGAGCGTCTTTTAGAAGAGGTCTCTTTCTCAGCCTCTGAAAAAGAGGGCGAAACCGTCACCATTACGAAAGGTTATGTACGTAATGAACTTGGCGAACTCTCTGAAGATGAAGATCTGAGCCGCTTTATTCTCTAAAGAACCACGATTCAATATAGACCCAAGGCCTGCTAACTCCATAAAGTTAGCCCTTGGGTTTTTTGTTGCCTGCAATAATTCGTTGAAAAGCATAGCACTCCGCCTGTACTTAAAAACTGATATACTTTTCTCATCGTTTTTCAGCAATTTAATGGAATAAAAACAGAGTATGGCGCAGGAATTTAAAGTCTATTTAGTGGGAGGTGCGGTGCGTGATGCATTACTTGGTCACCCGTTTCATGAGCACGATTGGGTTGTTGTTGGTGCAACGCCTGAGATGATGCTCGAAAAAGGCTTTAAACAAGTGGGGAAAGATTTTCCGGTCTTTTTGCACCCGAAAACTGGGGAAGAATATGCCCTTGCTCGCAGTGAACGGAAAACGGCAAAAGGCTATCACGGCTTTGAGATTGATGCCTCGCCAAACACTACATTAGAAGAGGATCTCCTCCGCCGCGATCTCACCATTAATGCCATGGCTCAAGATGAAACGGGGAATTTGTTCGACCCCTATCACGGCGCGGACGATCTTAACAATCGTATATTACGCCATGTGAGCGATGCCTTCATTGAAGATCCGGTTCGAGTACTTCGCCTTGCTCGATTTTACGCGCGCTATCAGCCCTATGGCTTTACCGTTGCCGATGAGACAAAAGCGTTAGTTAAAACGATGATTGATTCCGGTGAGCTCGATGCACTGGTGCCGGAGCGCATTTGGCAGGAGCTTGTGAAAGCGCTATCTGAAGATCAGCCCCAAGCCTTTTTCTACTGTTTAAAAGAGCTCGGTGCGCTAGAAACGCTTTTCCCGGAAGTCCATGCTCTTTTTGGCATACCGCAAACGGCGAAATATCACCCTGAAATTGATTCCGGCATCCATGTAATGATGGCGCTTGAGCAAATTGCGAAGATTACCGATGATCTTCCCACCCGATACGCTGTGCTCTGCCACGATTTTGGCAAGGCGGTAACTCCAACTGATGAATTACCGAGTCATAAAATGCACGAAATTCGCGGCGTGCCGATTACGAGAGCCTTTTCGGAGCGGTTACGGGTGCCCAATGAGTATCGCGATATTGCCTTAAAAGTGACTGAACACCATCTCATCATGCATCAGCTGCTCAATGTTCGCCCAAAAACGATCTTAAAGCTGATTTTAAATCTTGATGGATTTAGACGACCAATCAATGTAGAACGCTTTATAAATGCTTGTTTAGCTGACGCGCGCGGACGCCTTGGGTTGGAAACGCGAGAATATCCGCAAAAAAACTATTTACAAACCATTTTTAATGCACTACAATCACTCCCCATCAATGAGGCGATTCAGTCTTGTGAACCCAAAGAAATTCCATTGGTAATTGAACGACTTAGGTTACAACGAATCAGTGAAATGATTAAAAGTTACACACCCTCTTGACGAATGATGGCTTCGGCTATATCATACTAATCCTTCCTTCAACGGAAGATCAAAAAACGGGGCATAGCGCAGTCTGGTAGCGCATCTGGTTTGGGACCAGAGGGTCGGGGGTTCGAATCCCTCTGCCCCGACCATTTTGATTTGATTAGTATCTCAAC
Source organism: Lysobacteraceae bacterium (assembly GCA_012513365.1). Classification (GTDB taxonomy): domain Bacteria; phylum Pseudomonadota; class Gammaproteobacteria; order Cardiobacteriales; family Wohlfahrtiimonadaceae; genus CALZBJ01. The sequence goes on along the minus strand of JAAZCI010000286.1, from coordinate 203 downwards.
TTGGCCCTTTAGGGTTGTAAGGCGCTCGTAGCTCATCTGGATAGAGCATCGGCCTTCTAAGCCGAGGGTAGCAGGTTCGAGTCCTGCCGAGCGCGCCACTCAAATCTGCAAAAAATCGACTATGGTGGTCGTAGCTCAGTTGGTAGAGCCCCGGATTGTGATTCCGGTTGTCGCGGGTTCAAATCCCGTCGATCACCCCAATT
>JAAZCI010000285.1 GCA_012513365.1 Lysobacteraceae bacterium | reverse complement strand
GAAAAGACTTCGTCGCGGAACGTTGGTTTGAAACCAAAGAAGCGCGCGAAACCTTCTTAAAAAGCTATCAAGAGAATTTTATCTTCTATCGTCAAGGCGACAATCCTCGCTATATCTACGAGCTCATCGATAAAATCTAATACGACATAGATGCAATCTCAGATCATCTGAGACATAAAATACGAAATATGAAATTCATAAATGCCCGGCCACCGCGCTGGGTTTTTTTATTGCCTGCCTGTAAACAGTCCGCTAAACAATCTGCGACAATCAACATGGACTAACTAGAGAAAGCTAGGGGAGAGTTGTTTATAAGCGAGAAATACGCTTCACAAATATTTTACAGATAAGAAAAAAGCTTCTAGTTAAACTAGAAGCTTTCTCTTGTATGGCGCGCCCAGAAGGATTCGAACCTCCGACCGCCTGGTTCGTAGCCAGGTACTCTATCCAGCTGAGCTATGGGCGCTGTGTCTTTGAAGATGTTTATTATATCTTACTTTTTGTTCTCGTCAACCCCTAGATCAAATATTATTCAATCTTTTTTTTAATTGACCAAATTTCCGAAGAAATCTCCAAACTGCTCGTGTTTGGCGTTGGATCAATCAAAATATGATTGGCTTAACGAAGGCTAAGTATAGCATAGCGATTACCATGCCGTTGGCCAAAAAGTAACCAACATAGCGCTTTTTCGGCGGATTGTTTTGGCGCATCGCCCAAATGCCAAAAAAGATGTATCCAACCAATAAGATAAGTTTTACGATGAGCCACGCAGGCATCGCGTGATGGTAATAACGATTAAAAATAAGCGCAATCCCGAGCACAAAAAAGCCGGTATCGATAATATGCGGCGCAATTTTAATCAGCTTTGGGCGCGCTTTACTAAAATAGGCCCAAAATCGAATATTAAAAAAGAGAATCGAAACCACCGCAAATAGCGTATGGGAATGTTTTAAAGCTAAATACATAGTCATCCTTTACAGTTATTGATCGATCGTTGCGTAGAGCAACAAAAAAACCTCCACACTAGTGTAGAGGTTTCTTAAATCATTGGCTATAGTGCAGCGGCTCATTTTGAGCGGATTTACCTTAATTTACGCCACTCAATTCACCACGTTGACGGGATTCCCCGCAACAAACTGATTTATATTATTGTGTAAAATCACCATCAGGCGCGCCACCGCCTCTTCACTTGCCCACGCGGAATGGGGCGTTAAGATAAAGTTACCCAGATCATTGGCTAACAGCGGATTGGTTTTCAAAGGCGGCTCTTTAGTCGCCACATCTACGCCCGCGCCACCAAGTTGTCCGCTGCGTAGTGCATCCGCAAGGGCTGATTCATCCACAAGTCCGCCGCGGCTCACATTAATTAAGATCGCACCCTTTTTCATGCGCGCAATGGACTCCGCATCGATCATATTGGCGGTATCCTCATTTAACGGAACATGAAGCGAAACCACATCCGCCGATGTTAATACCTCATCAAACGCGGCATACCCCTCACGCACCCTATCCGCGCCCTTGCGTTCCGCATAGAGTACCTTCATTCCAAAACAGGTGGCAAATTCGCCAAGTTTTGAACCAATCGCCCCTTTGCCGAAGACCCCTAATGTTTTCCCCGCAAGATCGTAGATCGGCTCCGCCAAAATGGAAAAAAAGGGAGAAGCCTGCCACTCACCGTCCTCAATCCGCTTTTGATAAAGGGGTAAACGATGCATAAGCGAAATCATCATCATAAAGGCATGTTCCGCCACAGACACCGTACTGTAATCGGCGACATTACACACCGTGATGCCAAGCTCACGCGCTGCCTTCACATCGATCATATTAAAGCCCGTTGCCGTCACCGCAATTAGTTTCAAATCGGGATTCGCTTCCATGTCGCTCCGCGTAATCGGCACCTTGTTGGTAAGCGCAATCTCATGGCCTTTTAGCGCAGTTTTCACCTCATCTTGGGTGCAATTATTAATGGATGTGAGCTCAAATGGAAAATCAAAGGCAAACTCGGCACGTGGCAACGTTCCGGCATCTAAAAAGACTATTTTTTTCATCGCTTCTCCCTCCGACGATTCCTCAATCGGATCTTATTCATTATTGTTGTTATCGTTTCTTAAAACGGTGAGTCTTTGATTTTACGGATTTAATAAAAAAGCGCAAGCAACCATGATGGCGCTCGCGCTTTGTGATTTTTTTCGATGAGTCAGCGTAATAAATCTATTGATGTTTGTGACGCATGAGACGCTGTTTCTCGCGATCCCAATCACGCTCTTTAATGGTCGCTCGCTTATCGTGGGCTTTTTTACCTTTACCGAGACCAATCTCAACCTTTGCAAGGCCATTTTTCCAATAGAGATTGAGCGGAACGAGCGCATAACCTTTTTGGTCCACCGCGCCGGTTAGTCGGTCAATTTCACGGCGATGGAGCAGCAATTTCCGCGTCCGCGTTGAATCGGGACGAACGTGCGTTGACGCCGATAAAAGCGGCGAAATATGCATTCCGATCAGGAAAATTTCCCCGTCACGAATATAGACATACGCCTCATTAATTTGCCCGCGCCCATCGCGAAGGCTTTTCACTTCCCAGCCTTGAAGCGCAATGCCCGCTTCAAGTCGCTCTTCAATAAAATATTCATGGAACGCCCGTTTATTATCAGCAATGCGCGATCCACCCTGTTTTTTCTTTGCCATAATTTTTGTCTCTCTTTTTAATTCTACTGTCTACATCCACGTTTATCTGGCGTTTGTCAAACTGCTTAAACACCCCGTGATGCATCGATTCCGCATGTACGCCTTTTAATACAAATACCGCGTACCGGTTAATTATACCGCATTTTTAAATCCGCATAAAAAACGCCCTACATCAATAACGATTTAGGGCGCTTAAATTACGTTGATTCAATGCACCTTAATGCATCAAATTGATCTCAATATTATTCAACGTCTTTCATGCTGAGACGAATACGGCCTTGACGGTCGATCTCAAGCACTTTAACTTTAACGATTTGGCCCACTTTAAGGTAATCGTTAATGTCTTGGATACGCTCTTCCGCAGGGATTTGCGAGATATGAACCATACCATCTTGACCTGGGCGAAGGTTTACAAACGCACCAAAGTCCATTAAACGAACGACCGGCGCTTCGTATACGGTACCGATTTCGATATCCGCTGTGATATCTTCAATACGTTTTTTCGCTGCTTCCGCTTGTGAATTGTTCACTGCAGAGATGCGTACTTCACCGGTATCTTCGATCTCAATTACCGCACCCGTTTCTTCAGTAATGGCGCGGATGGTTACCCCACCTTTACCGATTACGTCACGGATTTTGTCTGGGTTGATGCGAATGGTGGTGATGCGAGGTGCAAATTCAGAGATTGAATCGCGTGATGCATCAAGCACTTTATTCATTTCACCCAAGATATGGAGACGGCCTGCTTTTGCTTGTTCAAGTGCAGTTTCCATAATCTCTTTGGTGATTCCGTCGATTTTAATGTCCATTTGAAGTGCAGTGATACCTTCGTTGGTTCCTGCAACTTTAAAGTCCATATCGCCTAAGTGGTCTTCATCGCCTAAGATGTCGGTAAGAACGGCGTAATCGTCGCCTTCTTTGATAAGACCCATCGCAACACCGGCTACCGGCGCTTTTAATGGAACGCCCGCATCCATCAGTGCAAGCGATGATCCGCACACTGACGCCATTGAGCTTGAACCGTTTGATTCAGTGATTTCTGATACAACGCGAATGGTGTATGGATACTCTTCCATGTTAGGAAGTACTGCGTGAACCCCACGTTTTGCAAGACGGCCGTGACCAATTTCACGACGTTTTGGTGAGCCTACGCGGCCAGTTTCTCCAACTGAGTAGGGAGGGAAGTTGTAGTGAAGCATAAAGTTTTCTTTATACTCCCCTTCAAGCGCGTCGATGATTTGTGCGTCACGCTCTGTTCCTAAAGTTGCCACTACAATCGCTTGGGTTTCACCACGAGTGAAGAGTGCTGAACCGTGAGTGCGAGGTAATACCCCAACTTTCACTTCGATCGGACGAACGGTTTTGGTGTCACGGCCATCAATACGCGGTTCGCCACGTAAGATTGATCCACGAACCACATCTGAGCTAATACGGCTCACTTCACGCACAACCTCGCTTTCAGTGAAGCTATCGTCTGCATCGGTTACCAATGCTTCAACCGCTTTTGCTTGAACCGCTGAAATCGCAT
>JAAZCI010000284.1 GCA_012513365.1 Lysobacteraceae bacterium | reverse complement strand
GCGTTCCGCTCAACAATCATCAGGTTTTTATGCCCACCTGTTGTTAAAGGCTTCTCTTCTTGACCCGAAGCAGTCACTTTACCAAAATAAAGGGTACTACCTTCGCCACCAATATAATCGCCTTTAACCGTTAGCAGTCCGTGTGGGTTTGGCCAATAATCGATTGCATTACCAATATAAACACTGCCGTTATTATGAAGATGGTTAACCGTCGCCGTTTTACCGCCCGCGATTAATGTACCCCCTTTCTTAACATCGAGTATTCCCGTGCCTTTTCCATCTACAATAGCACGCCCTGAAATATCAAGCGTTGCACCGCTACCAACGACAAGCGTTCCAAATAGCTGGTCTTGGTCTTTATGGAATGTTGTTTTACCACCATTGAAGCTGAAGGTTTTCCCTGCATCGATCCCGATCAATCCTTTGATCTCGCTTCCAGCTCCGACAGATGCATTACCTGCATGCACTAAGAATTTATTATCATCAAATGCCAAATCGAGCTTGCCGCCGATGGTTACATCGCCTTTTGCATCGTACGTTGCGCCTTCTTTTAAGATCGCATCTCCACCAACAGTTAATGAGGCAGGGTTTTCAATGTCATAACGTTTTTGATTTGGGGTCTTTTCTTCCACCCAAACACCATTTTCATCTTTAACCCATTCTTTTTTAACATAAGTCGAGATATCAACCAACTCGTCATACGTCAGCCCATGATGCATGTAGTTACCTGGAAACTCAATGCGACCGCCTTCTTCTGATCCATCACGATAGGTCGCATCAAGCACCTTCACATTTTTTCCTAAAACAAGATCTTTCTCTACTGCAATCGTATTAGCTGACAGATCTAGGTGAGTATTATCACCCAATGCTAGCGTTGAGAATGTCATATCACTCGCCATCGCAAATAGTTTACTATCTTGCCCAACATGCGCACCACTATCCCCATTAACCTCTAGTATTCCACCATAAACAAAGGACTGAAATCTTTCACCAGCCTCTAAGTTTCCAACAACTGTTAAAGCACTCCCCATCAAATCTAGTTTATTGCCTTTCCCAACAAAAGTAAGGTCTTTCCGTGCAATGACTGAACTACCATACCCCTCTCCGGCCCCACCCAAATTGCTAACTGACTGATTAGGCTTCTTTGCACTACTTCCATGGTTAAAACCTAATGAATCATTGATCGTAAAAGTCGCACTCTCTAAAACCACATCATCTTCAAAAATTGCCTTAGAACCACCTTCAACATAGTGATATCCACGTGATCCTGAGCTTGCTTCTGACTTAAAAGTCGATTGAGCAGTAAACGTAGAGCCGTTTGAGATACGTGCTCCCGAACCATGACCGGTGAAGACAATCTCTTTTTCTGTAGTACCTGTAGATCCTGACAACGAAAGCATTCCACGCGCAAAGCTCGCAGCTTCCTTAAGAGTCATGGTTGCATGATGCGCTGATAAGCCAACCATTAAATCACTTCTACCTACGAAAGTTACTTTGTCCGTTGCGGTTAAATTTGATCCATTGGACAAATACAATGTTCCGCCACCAGGCCCATGATTACTCTCCTTTCTACCAGACTCATCAGCCTCTAGAATTTTAGGGTCATCTTTGTGTTGCAAAATTTTTGCATGATCTTTGCTCTCAAATAAGATCTCTTTAACCACTTCAGTGCCATGAATGGTGACATTTGTATACCCTTCCACAACAAGATCATTATTATTACCTAATACATGCTTGTGCTCTTCCTTTTTACCAACATGCAAGTTAACACCATGTTGAACATAAGTTGTTCCCGTATAACTGTTCTCACCCGACTCATTGATTAATTGAACATTGCGACTATAACGGTCATCTTCCGCGCGCACTTTATCAACTGCCTTATCGATATCAAACGACGGATCTTTTGCTGAAATTACAACATCCTTATCACCTGTAATGGGCGCACCATACACTTCCCTGAGCTCTCAGCTTTAATATGCTCATTCACAATATTTAAGACTTCACGCTCTTCCGCCTGTGCCCCTGCTAGAGCGACTCCGAGTGCTCCGGCGAGTAATGTGGCTTTTTGCGTATGCGACGATTTTGTCTTACGGTTTTTATTGCCTAATTCTGAAACGG
>JAAZCI010000283.1 GCA_012513365.1 Lysobacteraceae bacterium | reverse complement strand
TCTTCGATCACTTGAATCGCTTTTCCGCTATCGCTCACCGGATCTAAAATCGCCTCTTCTGTGAGATTTCCGGTTTGATCGCCATAAACTGAGATTGAGCCGGTAAAAATGAGACGTTTCACTCCGCAGTAATGGGCGGTTTTCCCTAGAGCTTTCACGATGGAAGGATACTTTTTCACCCCATGATGGGCATTCGGTGGGAGCGTTACAATCATGGTGTCACAATTGAAAAGATCGCGCACGCCACTTTCCCGAAGTGAGAAGTCGAGCGTGGTATTAAAGAGCTGGCAATCGATCCCTTCAGCCAGCACTTTTTCCACGCCTTCGGAGGAACTTTTCGAGCCTTTAACGTTAAATCCATCGGCTTTGAGTGCTTTTGCAAGCGGTAAGCCAAGCCAGCCGAGTCCAATAATGGAGATGGTCTGTGTCATGAAAATCCTTTTGGAAAACTAAAAATCGTAAACGCACAATTATACGCTATATTGTCTCAAAAGGGCGTGGCGCGATGGGAAAAAGTCCGGCATCACTGTAAATGAATAAATTCAGATGCGAATGATTCCAGCTTGCGCTATAATACTCACCCAACAAATTGGGGAAATCGCCCAAAGTCAAAAAGCGTATAACCGATCAATCAAATTGGAAAGGTGGAATGGGATGAGCCAAGCATTTTTTAAAGTAGAAGAGATCAGCTGCGGACACTGTACATCACGTATCGAGAAGGCATTAGCGGAACTTGAAGGCGTTTCAAAGGTTTCTGCAAGCGTTGATGACAAAATGGTTGAAGTCACGTATGACAGCGAAAAGTTAACCGTTGACGATTTAATTGACGAGTTCGATGCAATTGGGTTTGATGCCATGGAAGCCTAACGGCAAATTACAAAAAGATAGACATTCAAACACGCTCTAAAATCATATCAAGATCTCTAGAGAGGTGTTAAAAGGGACTGATCGAATCCTCAATCAGTCCCTTTTTTTATGCGCCTTTAAACAATTCCATCAATGCTTATAACGTATTAAGCGGGGTTTCTTTAAGCGCTTTAAGTGCGGCGATCACCATTTTTGTGGAGTTTTTCGCAGCAAATTCAAGATATTCCACAAAGGTCATCGGCATCTCTTGCTCGGGGATATCCGAAAGGGCCCGGAGCACTACAAACGGGGTATCGTATTGATAGCAGACTTGCGCAATGGCCGCGGCTTCCATCTCAACCGCTAAAATTCCCGGGAAACTGGTTTTGATAAATTCCGTCCGCGCTTTATCGGCAATAAAGGCATCGCCCGTACCGATAAGACCGATCCGATAATTGAGCCCAATCTGTGGCACAATTTCACTCATTAGCTTCACAAGACGCGGATCGGAAGGATAGCGCGCCGGCATGCCCGGCAATTCTCCGAGTACACAATCATTAATCGCCGTGGAATCGATGTCGTGATGGATCGTTTCATCGGAAATCACAATATCTCCAATGGCCAAATCGGTAATTAAACCGCCCGCAGAACCAATATTTAAGATGAGTTCCGGCTGAAAGCGCTCATGCAAAATGGTGGTCGCCATCGCGGCATTCACCTTACCAATCCCCGATTTTACCAGCACAATATCAAGCCCTTCAAACGTGCCTTGAAATAGCTTGGTATTCGCTACGGTCAGCTCCGTTCTGTTTTCGATTTTTTCGGCGAGGAGGGCAATCTCTTGCTCCATCGCGCCAATGATCGCAATTGTCATTTTCTCTCCTAAAATGAAACTCTCACACTACTTTTATGATAAAAATACTATAAACATAAAAAGCGTTGGGATACTCCTAAAAATTAGGCATTACCAACGCTTTCTATTTGATTAATCGATGCATCAATAATCGTAAAGCCCGTAATTATTGCGCCGGAGGATTGAGGGTAATCTCAACACGGCGATTTTGCGCGCGCCCTTCAGGGGTTGCATTACTTACAAGCGGCTCACGCGGACCTGCGCCATACATCTGGATGCGATTTTGATCGACGCCCATCATAATCAATTGTGAAGCAACACTCTCCGCACGTTGGCGAGAAAGCTTGCTATTGAGCGCATCTGATCCAGTACTATCGGTATGGCCAATCACATTAATGCTGGTACGATTGTACTCTTTTAGCACCATGGCAACGCCACGAAGGGTATTCGCACCTTGCGGTTTAATGTTACTCTCGCTTGAGTCGAAGGTCACATTATTGGGCATATTGAGGATAATTTGATTGCCTTGACGAGTTACACTAACGCCCGTTTGCGCCAGTTCATCACGGAGTTTTGCTTCTTGCACATCCATGTAATACCCAACGCCACCCCCCAGTGCTGCGCCGGCACCAGCACCAATCAGTGCGCCTTTACCGCGATCTTTTTTCGAAGAGGTTAGGGCGCCAACGCCTGCACCAACGGCCGCGCCGATCATCGCACCGGTCGAACCTTTGGCCATCTTATCTTCACGGGTGTAAGGATCCACCGTTGTGCATGCTGAAAGAATAAAGAGCGCTGTTGTTGTGAACGCTAATTTTTTCATCATTTAAGTCAATTCCTTTCTAGTTGTCTCAAATTTAGCTTAAATTCATTATTTTTAGTAGCGCTCGTAACGATTATATTGCTGTTGGTTACGGTCACTTTTATCCATCATATAGCCGGTATTT
>JAAZCI010000282.1 GCA_012513365.1 Lysobacteraceae bacterium | reverse complement strand
CAAGAATATTTGAAAGCCGCTGCCCCGATCCTACTTCTAGTGATCGCAACCTATTTTATCTTTTCGCCCAAATTTACTGACGTTGAGCGGAAACCCAAAATGCCACGCCTGCTGTTTCTCTTCACCTTTGTGCCACTCATTGGTTTTTACGATGGCGTTTTTGGTCCGGTAACAGGATCGTTTTATATCGTCGCGTTTGTCGCCCTTCAAGGTCATGGCTTATTGAGCGCCAATGCCTACACAAAACTTGCCAATTTTTCCTGTAATTTAGGCTCGCTTCTTGTCTTTTTATTTCACGGCAACGCCTATTTTGTGATTGCGCTCTGCATGGCCGTGGGCGCATTTGTCGGCGCGCAGATTGGTAGCCGCTTTGCGGTTCGCTTTGGCGCACGATTAATTAAACCCCTTCTTATTATCTTAAGCACCATCATGGCGATTAAACTGCTGCTCGACCCAACAAACCCGCTGATTCAACTCATTCGAGGCTAATTCTAAGATATTTTCAGCAGATTCGATCACTTCAGGCTATAATGTCTATTAACTCAATCGTCTACATATGTAGTCAATTGAGCAATACAAATAAATTTTAGACAGAATAACCCCTTAAGGAGATCAGCCCCATGAAGCGATTGATAGCGCTATTTTCCACCCTATGCCTACTCACATTGTCGCCCGCCCTTGCGAAAAAGCTCAATGTGATCACCAGTTTTTCCATCTTAAATAATATTACCGAAACCATCGGCGGTGAGCGCATTCAGAGCAAGGCCATCATTGGTGCCAATCAAAATGCCCACACCTATGAGCCAACGCCCTACGATTTTATCGATCTTAAAAAGGCCGATCTTTTCATTATTAACGGACTTCACTTTGAAGGTTGGTTAACCCGCACCGTCGATGCTTCTGGTTTTAATGGTGGGCTACTAGACGTGAGCACGGCTATCACCCCGCTTCCTGCCGACCCCGATCATCATCACGACCACGACCATTCAGGACACCACGATGATCACGATGGCCATGCAGCTCACGATCACGAGAATCACGACCATGAGCATGGCGAATTTGACCCACATATCTGGCAAAGCCCGCTCAATGTGATCAAGATGGCTGATGCCATTAAACAGGAGCTCATCGCCCTCGACCCTGAAGGGAAAGCCCACTACGAGGCCAATTTCGAAGATTATCAAAAAGAGCTTTTAGCCCTTGATAAATGGACGCGCGACAGTCTTAAGGCCAAATCAAACAGAGCGCCCCACTTCCTTATTTTGCACAATAGTTTTCAATATTTTGAGCATGAATATGGCGTGCATTTCCACACCTTAATGAATTCCCATTTTGCGGGCGAACCCTCTGCCGGTGATTTGGCGGAAACGATGACGCTTATTAAAAAGAACAATATCACCACGCTCTTTTTTGAAAACATTGAAGCCTCGCGCCTTCTTAAAAATCTGATGGAAGACCTCAAGCTCAAGAATGGCGGCATCCTCTATTCTGATGCGCTCACCAAAGATGATACGGCCAATAGCTATATCAAGCTCTTCAGACGCAATGTGGAAACCATGTTAAACTCAATCGATTAGCTTACCATCAAACAAGATAGCTTAGCGTAAAAATGCGTGATCTCAATCAGTCGAAATCACGCGTTTTCTATGATAAAATATCAAACTTTGAATTTATAAATTTACACTATCAGAAAGGCCAAGAATAGATATGTCAGAAAGTACCATTCGCACTAATTTTATTCGTCAAATTATTGATCAGGATTTAGCTAGTGGAAAATACCAGCAACCCTCTGATATCCACACCCGTTTCCCCCCTGAACCGAATGGCTATCTACACATTGGTCACGCGAAATCGATCTGTTTAAACTTCGGAATTGCGCGCGATTACGGTGGAAAATGCAACCTTCGTTTTGACGACACCAACCCAACGAAAGAAGAGATCGAGTTTGTTGAGTCGATCAAAAAGGACGTGGAGTGGCTTGGCTTTAAGTGGGACAATCTATTCTATGCATCCGATTATTTTGAGAAATTTTATGACGCGGCGGTCACCCTCATTAAAAAAGGGCTAGCCTATGTTGATGACAGCAGTGCGGACGAGCTTCGTGCAATGCGCGGAACCTTAACTGAACCGGGCAAAAACTCCCCCTATCGTGAACGTTCGATTGAAGAAAACCTCGATCTGTTTGAGCGTATGCGTAACGGCGAATTTGAAGACGGCGCTAAAATTTTACGTGCCAAGATCGATATGAGCGCACCCAACATGAATCTGCGTGACCCTGCGATCTATCGTATTCGCCATGAAGATCATCACCAAACCGGCAACAAATGGTGCATCTATCCGATGTATGACTTCGCGCACAGCTTAAGCGATGCGTTTGAAGGCATTACCCACTCGATTTGTACGCTTGAATTTGAAGATCACCGCGTTTTATATGATTGGTTTGTGGAGCATTGCGACGTTGAGCATACGCCGCATCAATATGAATTTTCACGCTTAAACTTAGAATATACCGTGACCTCAAAACGCCGTTTAACTCAGCTCGTT
>JAAZCI010000031.1 GCA_012513365.1 Lysobacteraceae bacterium | reverse complement strand
GTCCCACTCTCATCTAAAAAGGGGGAAAACTGCGCCATCCGCGGCGTAAATTCCGTTAAGCGCGTCATCTTTTGGGCAATGGCTAAACTCTCACGCCCCGAAAGACGGACAATTCCAATCCCACCAATGCCAGTGCTCGTTGCGATCGCTGCAATAGTTCTATCTTTTAACATATTCACCTCATCTACAGTGAAAAAATCCCCAAACAATGTTGGGGATTTAACGTATTTTAATTAACCTTGATTTATCGGTTATTTATCCGCCGCGGCTGGCTTTTTATCACCCGCTTCGACGCGCTTCATAATGATGCTCTGCTGTAAAATAGTGAGTAAGTTATTCACTACCCAGTAGAGCACGATGCCTGATGCGAACCACATAAACATAAAGGTAAAGACAAATGGCATCCACTTAATAATTTTCGCTTGCGTAGGATCCGTTGGCGCTGGGTTGAGGCGTTGTTGGAAGAACATCGTCACCCCCATCAGGATCGGCAATACAAAATATGGGTCCATTTGTGATAAGTCTTTAATCCAGAAGATCCAAGGCGCTTGGCGAAGTTCAACGCTCTCTTTTAACATCCAGAAGAGTGCAATGAAGATCGGGATCTGAATGATGATCGGCCAGCATCCCCCTAACGGATTAATCTTTTCTTGGCGATAGAGCTTCATCATCTCTTCTTGAAGCTTCATTTTATCATCAGCATATTGCTCACGAATCAATTGCAATTTAGGGGTAACATGACGCATTCTCGCCATCGATACATACCCTTTATTTGCAAAATAGAGCAGAGCCACTTTCGCGGTGATCGTTAATAAAATGATCGACCAACCCCAGTTCCCGGTAAAGCTATGGTAGAACTTAAGGATTTTAAGCATGATGTTTGAAATCGGGCTTAACCAGCCGTAGTCAAGGGTAAGATCGAGCTTTTCAGCGGTTGCCGCTAACTGATCTTTATCTTTAGGACCGGCATAAAAACGGCTCTCAAAGATATGATTTTTACCCGGTGCGATCTCGGTATTGTACTGATCATACATGCGCAGCACATATTCAGTATCAGCGGCGTTATTACCATTTTGATCATGACGGGTTTCGATCGTACTTAAATGGCCGGTATCTTCTTTTGATTTACCAGGCACCCAGGCAACCACAAAGTATTGCTCAATGAGTGCCATCCAACCATCTTGACCACTAAATTCACGGGGAACAAAGGTTTTACCCTCTTTTTTCACCATGTTTTTATATTTGATTTTCTCATATTTGTAATCATCATTCGGGAATGAAATTACAGGCCCGCGATAGCTCTGCGCGCCGATAAAGCCAGAGGATTCTTGCGTCATCTCTTTTTCAACAAGTTGGCGATACTCTTTACCGCTCCACACTGCATCCGAGTGGTTAATCACCTCTTGCTCAAAGTGGATGTTGAACGAATCACGCTCAAAAATATAACGCTTCACATAGGTGATATTGTTCGCTTTATCTTCATAATAAAGTGGCACAACAAGCGAATTTTCGCCCTCTTTCATCACAAACTCACTTGCTTCTGCAACATAGAGGGTATTGTGATTTGCGGCACTACCATCGGTATTGAGAAGGCCGGTTTTATTAAGGCGGAAACGCTCCGAATCATGGCCCATTAATTTATAGGGTTTATCTTCGTTTTCAAGCGATTCTGGATATGAGGTAAGTCCCATTTCAACGATATCACCGCCCTGTGTTTGAATTTTAATATCATACACATTGGTGCGCACGTGAATAATGGAATTGGTCGCATCTTCCGTACTTAACGTTGGAATATCGCCATTCACCGCATTCACCGCATTTCCAGTCGTCATCTCCGCTACGACAGGCTTCTCAGGCGCCGGATTATTCGCCGTCACCCAATTGGAATATAGAAGATAGGCAACAACGACAAGCGATGCCCATAAAATAAGCCGGTATTGATTACTGCTCTGCATAGATAGAATTCTTTACTTTATAAAAAGCCTTATTTTAACAATCAAATGAAAAAACCGATACCTTTATTCTACGGCACCGGATCTTTTCCCCCTTCACAACAAGGTTGGCACCGCACCAGACGTTTAATCATCAGCCAGCCCCCTTTAATTGCGCCATATTTTTCAATCGCTTGAATGGCATAGGTTGAACAGGTCGGCTCAAAACGGCACTGACTGCCAAAAAATGGACTTAAAAAGTATTTATACCCTTTAATGAGCCAAATCATGAGCGTCCGCATAGTTCCTCGACTTTGTTCCAATGCATCTGTAACGATTGATGAAGTGCTGCTCTATCGGTGAGATTCACATTTCGTTGAACCAACACCACAATGTCTAATCCCTCTAACTGCGTTTGTGAATGCCGAAATGATTCACGCACAATGCGCTTCACTAAATTTCGATCCACCGCACGTTTTAGGTTTTTCTTCGCGATCGCAAGCCCAAGACGCGCGCCTTGACGAGCCTCTTTCGTACCTTTTCGCCGATGCGCTAAGACCATAAATGAGGCATCTCGCGAGCGGCGATTTTTCTCAAATACAGCAGCATAATCGGCGGGCGTTAAGAGACGTTTGTCACGCGTAAAGCTTTGATCAGTCAAGGAGCACCTAATGAATTTATCAAAAATGAGATAGACAAAAAAACAAAAAAGCGCCTATTATTTTCATAACAAGCGCTCTTTAGTTAAATAATAGAGTTAAATATCGAATAATCTATCGATAATTAAGCAGATAAACGAGCACGACCGCGAGCGCGACGACGATTAATCACTTGACGACCACCTTTAGTAGCCATACGTGCGCGGAAACCGTGGTTACGTTTTCTTTTGATAATGCTTGGTTGAAATGTACGTTTCATCCCTAAATTCCTTTCTATTTAAACGTTTCTCTAGACTTTTTTCAGGTTACTTTTTCTCAAAAGTCTATAATTCACAATAAGACAACAGCTAATTTTAGCTTTTTATGTCAAAAAGTCAAGTTAAAAGGCGGAGCGTGCTTTAGAAAAAGCCTTCTCCATACCTTTCATTTATCTCTAAAGATTGAGGATTCTATCCTAAAAACCTCGCTTAGAGTCCCGCCTCGGCACGTAATAGATCCGCCTTATCGGTTTGTTCCCAGCTAAATGCCATACAACGTTGCAATACGCCATCATTTCCGGTGTAGTTCACCTCGTAAGGATCCCGTCCGAAATGGCCATAGCTCGCTGTTGGGCGATAGATGGGGTGTAGAAGATCGAGCATTTTGGTGATTCCGTATGGACGGAGGTCAAAATGTTTGCGCACGAGCGCTTCGATCGTCTCTTCTGGAACATGATTCGTTCCAAAAGTCGTAATGGAAATTGATGTCGGCTCTGCCACACCAATCGCATACGATACTTGAATTTCACACTTGTCAGCAAGCCCTGCTGCCACAATATTTTTAGCCACATAACGGCCAGCATACGCCGCAGAACGGTCCACTTTCGAGGGATCTTTTCCAGAAAATGCACCGCCGCCGTGACGAGCCATACCACCATAGGTATCAACAATAATTTTACGGCCAGTTAAACCGCAGTCGCCCACAGGTCCGCCGATCACAAAAATCCCAGTGGGGTTGATGTGATATTTGGTCTCTTTAGTGAGCCATTCCGCCGGAAGCACTTTCTTAATGATGAGTTCCATCACCGCTTCTTTGACATCTTTTTGCGTCACTTCAGGGCTATGTTGCGTTGATAATACCACCGCATCGATGTGCGAAATCGTGCCATCTTCGTTATATGCAAAGGTGACCTGACTTTTCGCATCGGGGCGTAACCAAGCGAGTTGTTTCGATTTTCTTACCTCAGCTTGACGCTCCATTAAACGGTGCGCATAAGTAATCGGTGCTGGCATTAAGACATCGGTTTCGTTGGAGGCAAATCCAAACATCAATCCTTGGTCGCCCGCGCCCTGCTCTTCTGGAATCGTACGATCGACCCCTTGAGCAATATCAACACTCTGTTTGCCGATTAGATTTAAGACCCCGCAGGTATCCCCATCGAATCCTACCGCCGATGAGTTGTAGCCGATATCGGTAATCACACCGCGCACGAGATCTTCAAGATCCACCCATGCAGAGGTGGTCACTTCACCTGCTATGATGGCAACCCCCGTTTTGATTAAGGTTTCACACGCAACGCGCGCGTCTTTATCTTCGGTAAGGATGGCATCTAATATCGCGTCTGAAATCTGATCGGCAACTTTATCAGGATGCCCTTCGGAGACAGATTCCGAGGTAAAAAGATATTTCATTCTAACTCTCTTATTTGACAATACTTAGAAATAAATGATTGGTAATTTTAGCAGTTTTTGCCACGCATTGCCCAATTTAATTCGGGCTGATCCCGCGCTTTTAGATCACTTCAACCACTTACCCGTTCATTATTGAGGCTGCATTAACGTTTCGGGCACCTCTGGCAAGCAGCGACTGATCGATTTCGCCACCCCTTCAGTTTCAGCTGTCATCTCGCCGCGCATCAACGCTTCACTTGCCCGGCCAAACGCCTTTTCACTTAAGTGATTGGGAAGATCATTAATGATACAATGGCAATAATTGGTGAGCTCTGGATCTAAAATACATCCCGACAAAAAGCTCTCTTTAATCTGTGGAGAATAGTCAGGATGTTTCGTTTGTGCAAACGATGTGCTGCTCAATAATACGCCTACCATCACCGCACTAATCCATTTAAATAACTGTCTCATTGAGTCCCCTTCCTTAATTCACCTTTTTGATTTGCTGTGACAAATAAAAACGTCATCCGGTGATTTAACTCTTTAAAACCACCAAGATGACGCCGATCGTCTGATAGGTCTAATTGATATCGTTATTTAACTTTTGCAGTACAACGGGTTTGCACCGTATTGAGCAGATCGTTGAGTTTATCTTGGCTCGCACGATCTTCCGCTTTATAAAACTCTGTGAGACGTTTTTCATCAACGCGCTGTTCAAACTCGGTTAATGCGCACTCACAATAGGCTTTGGATTCACCTTTTTCGCACTCTTTTTTAAATGACTCTTTGAACTCATCACTGTATCCCGCCTGCGCTGCGCTAAACAACATTACCGCCGCGACGCCTGATAAGGTTAATAGTTTTTTCATAATACGCTCTCCTAATAGTTTGATGAACGAAGTAACGTCATTATAGCGAATCCATCCCGCTTGTCATGCTCTATTTCGATTCCTAAAGGCAATAAAAAAAGCGCCCGAAGACGCCTTTTTTGATCATACTAATGATAGATAGGGTTACGCATCAAGCTCGATTAAGCCTTTTTTGATCGCACGGTTAAATGCTGACATCACTGCTTGAATCGATGAGCGCGACGTATTTGAGTGTGCGCCGGCACCAAAAATCGTTTTTGCACCCACCTGCATCTCAACATAAGCCACCGCTTCCGCTTCAGACCCGGTACTGCGTGCGTGTTCGTTATAATCAATCACGTCCACACCTTTGTTAAAGCCGCTGTTTAATGCGCTTACTAATGCCGCAATCGGACCATTTCCTCGGCCATGGGCTGTCACCTCTTTATCGCCACGCACAATGAAGGTCACATCGGCGCAGGCATTGCCATCGGCATCTTCTTTAAGCTCTAATGGCTGTTTAATGACCACATCATTTAAGTCTTTAAAGTATTCACGCTCGAAGATATCGAAAATGCGCTGTGAGGTTAATTCCACCCCTTCACTATCGGCATGATATTGCGCAATTCGGCTAAATTCAATCTGTAAACGACGGGGCATTTCAATGCCGTGATCTTCTTCTAAAAGATAGGCAACACCGCCTTTTCCGGACTGACTATTAACGCGAATCACTGCCTCATACGAACGTCCAACATCAAATGGATCGATCGGCAAGTAAGGAACGCGCCATTTTTGCTCAGGATTGGCTTTCATAATCGCTAAACCTTTACGAATCGCATCTTGGTGCGAGCCTGAGAACGCGGTAAAGACAAGCTCTCCCGCATAGGGATGACGCGGATGAACTTTAATATCAGTACAGTGCTCACCCTCGCGAACAATTGTGTTCATCTTGCTAAAATCAAGCTGAGGATCGATCCCTTGAGAATACATATTCATCGCAACGGTGACTAAATCCACATTCCCCGTACGCTCACCATGACCAAATAAGCAACCTTCAACACGGTCAGCACCCGCCATTAAAGCAAGCTCTGTTGCCGCCACCGCGCAGCCTCGGTCATTATGTACGTGCGCACTAATCACCACCGAATCACGGCATGAGATATGATCGCAGAACCACTCAATTTGGTCAGCATAAACGTTCGGTGTTGCCACTTCAATTGTCGCCGGTAAGTTTAAGATAAGCGGTTTTTCGGGCGTTGGCTGATAGACATCAATCACCGCTTCGCACACCTCTAACGCAAAGGGAAGCTCGGTATCGCAGAAAACCTCGGGCGAATACTCAAAGAACCAATCGGTTTCAGGATATTTTTCCGCTTCCGCTTTAATTAATGTCGCGCCTTTTACCGCAAGCGCTTTCACCTCATCCATCTCCATATTAAATACGACGCGGCGGAATGTGGGCGAAGTGGCGTTATAGCTATGAATAATCGCAGTTTTGCACCCTTTTAATGCTTCAAAGGTGCGCTCAATTAGATCTTGGCGCGATTGAGTCAAGACTTGAATTGTCACATCCTCAGGAATGCGATTTTCATCGATTAATTTACGCACAAAGTTAAATTCAGTATCTGAGGCTGACGGGAAGCCGACTTCAATCTCTTTAAATCCGCACTCAAGTAAAAGATCAAACATCCGGATTTTTTGCTCAACGCTCATCGGCTCAACAAGCGACTGATTTCCATCACGTAAGTCAGAACTTAACCAGCGTGGTGCCTTTTCAATCTCATTATCGGGCCAGGTACGGTTTTTGTAATTCGGGACTTGGAAACGTTCGTATTTGGTTTGAGGATTCTTAATCATTTTTCTTTCTCCAGTATGGTTTAAATTCGTCTGTATCGTTACTTAGGGGGATTCTTAGTATAAATATTTGTTAGCGCCTAACCCTTAATTCTGCATAATTATTATTACGGCAAAATTAAGACAAAACGCTCCTAAGTCGCTGCCACATCGTGATGGCAAACCAGCGAATGACTTTTAGAAAAATGTAATCAAATCGGGGGGGAGTTAAAGAGACTCTACTTATATGTATTTTTTTCACAATAAAAAACCAACCATTAAAACAACTAAATTAAATCCAATAAAAAGCTGTAACTAGCAAAGTGTGCTAATTACAGCAGGATAAGTCGTAGTAATTGGTTGATTTCTATTTTTGTCTTCATAACTTTTACATTAAAGCTATTTCAGACAATCGTCAAGCCTTTTAAGGGCTTTTTACGAAATTATTTTTCAGGGACAAATTCATCCGGAAGATCGCCACCCGTTCCGAAGAAAAATTCTTCCATCTGTTTCTCAACAAATGCACGTGCTTGAGGATCCATAGGATCGATACGATACTCATTAATTAAAATGGTTTGATGACGGAGCCAATCGTTCCACGCTTCTTGTGAAACTTGCTCAAAAATACGTTTACCAAGCTCACCTGGATAAGGTAAGCGAGCTAAGCCTGCTGCTCGTTTTTTTAACTTTACGCACTCAACTTCGCGACTCATATCTTATCTCCTATCGTTATAAACAAAAGAAGACGCAATATAGCGTCTTCCTCTCTTAATCACAAACATTTCGTTGGGTTTGAGCCCATCTTTATTACGCGTTTGCGAACAGTGTACTGACCGATTCTTCGTTATGAATACGTTCAATCGTTTCAGCGATGATGTTTGAGATTGAAATCACACGGATTTTCGGGCACTCTCTTGCCGCATCTCGTAATGGAATTGTATCCGTTACCACCATCTCATCTAATCCTGAATTAGCAATATTCTCAATTGCTTTTCCTGAGAAGATTGGATGAGTACAGTATGCTTTAACCGATGCTGCACCCTTCTCTTTAAGGATTTTCGAGGCTGATGAAAGCGTTCCCGCTGTATCTACAATGTCATCAACAATAATGCAGTTTTTCCCTTTCACATCACCGATAATATTCATCACTTCCGCTACGTTTGGCGCAGGACGACGTTTATCGATAATCACTAAATCAGCACCTGGAATCTGTTTTGCTACCGCACGCGCACGAAGCACGCCGCCAACATCCGGTGACACAACGGCCACATTTTCACCTGCGCCTGCCATGATATCTTCATGGATTACAGGAGATGCGTAGATGTTATCTACGGGGATTTCAAAGAATCCTTGGATTTGGTCTGCGTGAAGGTCGATGGTAAGCACACGGTCACAGCCAACGCTGGTGAGCATGTTTGCCACAACTTTTGCAGAGATCGGAACACGCGCTGAACGTGGACGACGATCTTGACGAGAGTAGCCAAAATATGGGATAACCGCAGTAATTCTGCGAGCGGACGCGCGACGCATAGCATCTAACGCTACCATTAATTCCATAATATTGTCATTGGTTGGATAACAGGTAGGCTGAATAAAAAAGACATCCTTACCGCGAACATTCTCATTTATGGAGATCATTACTTCCCCATCAGAAAAACGACCGACAGTAGCATCCCCTAACTCAAGCCCTAAATGTTTAACCACTTTCTTAGCGAGTTCAGGATTGGCGTTTCCGGCAAACACCATCATCTGCTCTTTGCTCATGACAAAGATTCCTTTTTGTTTCTGTTGTAGATTGTTGGGAATTGTATATTAGAATATAGGCATTGCTGAGGCATGTAAAGGGGCATTTTCATTTTAGATCATATGTTAGAAAATAATTACAGGCGCAATACCTAAAAAAGTTGGCTGGGCTACCAGGATTCGAACCTGGGAATGGCGGGATCAAAACCCGCTGCCTTACCGCTTGGCTATAGCCCATCTGAGGAACATCTATTATATAGATAATTTTCAGCTTGTCTAGTCGATTTACTGTTTAATTATTAACCAGTGGGGAGGGCTTTTTCGTTTGCCGTTCCTAACCGACGTGTGAAATAATACCATCAATTCTGTTTTCTTCAAGATTAATTTTTATACAACTACTATAAACTATGACAAACCCAATCAAATTCAGTCGTTTAGTCCCCTTAATTTTTTCTGGTTTTATTCTTGCCTCTTGCGCAACCACTAATTACACCTCGTTAAATGAGGCCAATCACTATAAAGCGATCGCTCGATCGGCAGTAAAATCCCCCGAATTTAATGGTCAAGTGAGCATTATTTGGGATCAAAAAGATCAAAATGAAACGAACATCACCGTTCAAGGCGCATTTGGCCAAGGAAAAACCGATATTAAAATTACCCCCGTCGTCACATCGATCACAACGGACGGACAAACCTATAAAGGCGAATCCCCCGACGAGCTCTTTTACACATTAACGGATTTTAAGTGGCCAATCTCGGGCACAAAAGCGTGGCTCTCAGGGAAACCCGCCGATATAAATAGCGCCACCGAATTAATCTATGACAAACAAAAGCGACTTAGCTCTTTTAACGAAGCGGGCTGGCACGTAGAATATCAATCATGGGTTCGCAAGGCAGGCTTAACCCTTCCCGAGCGCATGACCCTCTCCCGTGGCGATGACATTCGCCTCCGCCTTCTCATCGAACGTTGGATCATTCAATAATGAAATACTACTCCTCACCTGCAAAAATTAATCGGATGTTGAAAGTGGTACGCCGCGAGGCTAATGGCTATCACTATCTGCAGACCATTTTCCAATTCACCACATTAAATGATCAGATCGGCTTTAAAAAACGCGCCCACGGCGGCCTGATTTTCCATTATCCTCATGATAATTTCTCACTCGATGAAGATTTAATCTATCGCGCCATTGTGCTATTGGAAAAAGAGAGCGGACAAACCTTCCACCTTGAGATCGACCTCATTAAAAACCTCCCTATGGGCGGTGGCGTCGGTGGTGGGAGTTCCAATGCAGGCACAACCCTACTCGTTCTCAATCATCTTTATGATCTTGAGCTCTCTACCGAAAAATTGATCGAGCTTGGCGCTAAACTTGGGGCCGATGTCCCTATCTTTATCTATGGGAAATCCGCTTGGGCAGAGGGAATCGGTGAGAAACTCCAACCGATTTCACTTCCGGAAGAAGAGATGCTGCTCATTGTGCCGAATATCCCCATTAGTACGCGCAAAGTTTTTGAGAGTGAACATCTCTCGCGCCACAATCAGCGCCTTGAGGGGATCTATTTTGATCAGTCGCGCAAAATTAATGATTGTGAATCGGCGATTTTCCATCATTACCCCAAAATGAAGCGTTATATGGAGCAATTAACGGCGATGAATACCGATCCATTTATTACCGGAACCGGCGCCTCTATATATATAGCGAAACCAGATGCCGATACCTTAACGAAAATTAAGGCTCTGGCGAGCGAGAATGACTGGACACTCCACCCTTTTAACGCGATAAATCAATCGCCGCTCCTTGACGAGCTCAATTAAACTATTTTATACCACCCCGACAGTCACCCTACTTCGGGGTTTTTATTGCCTAAAATAAGCGGAATAAGTGAATCAAAGGCCGTAATTACTGACGCTTCTCTATAATTCTTTACATTTATAGACAAACACATTCCTTTTAACGCTCAAATCACTTCTCCTAATTTTTACCCTCTACCTCTTTAAACAAGGAACTCTATGAAAAGCAACTCCTCTCGATCATGATGGGCGCACTCATTTTAACCGGTTGTGAGCCAAATTAGTGCCACCGTTTCTGATTACAGCTATGAAGTTGGGCAAAAAACGAGTCGCACCCTACTCTCAGCCGGTTATCGCGACAACATTCTCCACGCCCCCTACTCGCCCCATTATTGGAAAGAGAAAAAGCTCGACGAGAAATAAAAACCAATTATTTTAATTGATGCAAATCGCCCAAAGGAATCACTCTTTGGCCTTTTTTTATGCGCGCTTACGATAGAAAATCCCGTAAACGCCGATCAATAATGCAATCCACAGTAATCCCACCCAAAGCGCACTGCGAGTATTGTCGTATACTCCCAGCATTACAATGGTAAAGAGGATAAAAAGAAGCGCGATGATCGGCCCAATCGGCCAAAAAAGCACCGGAAATGCAAGTCGATCAACCTCATTTTGTAACATTTTTAACCGCATCGCCATCTGCGATAACAGAATCATTAACCAAACCAACACCGTTGCAAAGGTCGCCAGCGCAGCAATAATAAAGAAGAGACCATCGTGATAGAAATAATTGAGCACCACACCGACAATTAATGTTCCACTCATCACAAATACCGCATTGCTCGGCACTCCTTTTTGCGATAATTTCCCGAGCCAGCTCGGCGCTTGATTTTGCTCCGAAAGCCCGTGAATCATCCGCCCTGCGCCATAGAGGTCACTATTAATCGCGGAAACGGCGGCGGTGACCACCACAAAATTAAGCAGATCGGCCGCCCAATGAATCCCTAAACGCTCAAAAATCAGCACACATGGGCTGCCATCAATGCCGATTTGATGCCATGGAATGAGCACCATAATAATGCCGATCGCCATCACATAAAAAAGGAGAATCCGAAACGGAATGGTGTTGATCGCTTTGGGAATGCTCTCGTGGGAATCTTTCGCTTCAATAATGGTGAGGCCGATCACCTCAATCCCCCCAAACGCAAAGACGACGACCGAGAGCGCCATTAAAAATCCCGTCAGCCCATTGGGGAAAAAGCCGCCCTCTTTCCAGAGATTGGTGAGCGTTGGCGCATATTCGCTACCCTCCCCATGATGCCCAAATCCAAAGAGTAAAATGGAGACACCCGCCACAATCATGCCGACAATCGCGAGCACTTTAATCATCGAGAGCCAAAATTCAAATTCCCCATAGACTTTAACCGGCATAAGATTAAATCCGCCGATTAAAAAGGTCACGCCGAGCGTCCAAATCCACGGATCGACACTTGGGTACCAAAACTTCATATAGGTGGCAAATGCAGTGATATCGGCAAGGCAAACCAACGCCATCTCAAAGACATAGGACCAGCCGGTAATAAATCCTGCGAGCGGCGAAATATAGAGGGTTGCATAACTGCCAAAGGAGCCCGAAAGCGGCTTACGGAGCGCCATCTCACCAAGTGAGCGCATCACAAAAAATACCGCAAGCCCCGCAATCACATAGGCGAGCAACACCGAAGGTCCTGCCAGTTGAATTGCATTACTTGAGCCGTAAAAAAGCCCCGTTCCGATCGCAGAACCGAGCGCAATTAAGTAGATATGGCGTTTTTTCAAGCCTTGCTGAAATGAAGGTTCACTCATGTCTCAATCCTTGAGGGCGTTAGTGAATAGATGGATGCCTGACCATTGTCTGTCCGTTATCAATGATCGGTTAGCGGCGATGCTGTTGCTGACGTTTTGGAAGCGCGGCAAGTTCCGGCGACAGCTCCTCAACCCTTGGCTCAGGACGCTCGCCTAAATACTTCGGCCAACCCTTAATTCCAGTACGAGAAAAGTCATCAGCCATCGCGCGGATAATACTCTCTTTACTCTCTTTTTCCCGCTCAACTAAATAACGAAACACCGAGCGAAATAACCGGTCAAGCGAGATACTATGCGTGCGTTTTAATTCCGCATAGAGCGCATTAGAGAGCGCCCGAAATTCAGCAAACGCATCCTCTTTTAAAATAAGGGGAAGCGTTGTTTGAAAGCGCCCCGAGTTTGAAATAAGATCCCAAAACTTCGCAAATCGTTCCAACTCCTGCACCACTAAAAAGGGCATATTGCGATTTTCGAGCACCGAATATGGCGGCTCTTGGCTATATTTAAATTGATATTCCGTCGTATGGCGAATAATCGGCGTCCCTTTTAGACGCTTTAAAATCCCCACTTGAATCTCTTGTGGATCCCACGACCAGAGCTCATTAAAGCCCTTGCCAAATTCGTCAATCGTCTCATCGGGAAGCCCGACAATGAGATCCACGTGAAGATGGACATCGGTATGATTGGAAAGCCAACTGATATTTTCTTTCGCTTTAACAAGATCGGTGCGGCGCGAAATGAGTTTTTGCGTGACCGGATTGAGCGTCTGAATTCCTACCTCAAATTGCATCGAACCATCCGGGAATTCTAAAATTTTCGCTTTAAGCTCATCAGAGATCACATCGGGCACTAATTCAAAGTGTAAAAAGAGCGGATCATCGGGATTTTCTTCAATTTTATCTAAGAAAAAATCTAAAATTGCAAGGGTAAAATCTTTTTTAAGATTAAAGGTGCGATCGATAAATTTAAATTGACGCAACCCACGCTGATAGAGCGAATCCATTGCGTCTAAAAACGGTTCAAGCGGAAAACGCCACGCCGTTTTATCTAGGCTCGACAAACAAAACTCACATTTATAGGGACAGCCGCGCGACGCCTCAACATAGACGGTGCGATGGGCAATGTCCTCATCGGTATAGAGATGATAGGGAAGTTTAATTTGATCGAGCGGTGGCTGTTTGCCAATGATCACTTTTTCAGGATGTGGGGTTTTATCGATAAAAATCGAACGGCAGAGCTCATAAAAACTCAAATCGCCCCAACCGGTAATGAGATAATCGGCGGCGTTAAACACCTCCGTCTCTCGATATTCATAGGAGACTTCCGGCCCGCCAATGGAAATAATCAGCTCAGGCATCAATTCGCGCAGATCTTTAATGAGCGAAGTGGTTTCGAGGAAGTTCCAGATATAGATACCAAAGGTGACCATTTTCGGTGAGTGCCGATAGATCGCCTCAAGCATCTCTTCTTTATTTTGCGAAATGGTGAATTCTAAAATTTCCGCACGCGATTCAAGCTCGCCAAGGTTCGCTTTTAAATAACGGAGCCCGAGCGAAGCGTGAGTATATCGCGCATTAAGCGTAATTAAGAGAATGTCCGCCATACGTCAAATCAAGGATTAATCGATAAATTCGATTTCGTCATCTTTTAACGATTTAACGCGCACGAGCGATTCAACATTGATGTTGTGCTCTTCTAAGCGTGAACGGCCCACTTGGAAACTTTTTTCGAGCACAAAGCCCATTCCAAAGAGGTTTGCGCCTGCTTGGTCGATCAGATCTTTAACCCCAAGCGCTGCATTACCGTTGGCAAGGAAGTCGTCAATAAAGACCACATTATCTTCACTTGAAAGGTATTCTTGGCTAATGCACACATCATAACGTCGATCTTTCGTGAACGAATAGACCGATGAAGTGTACATTTTTTCCATAGTTTTTGGGGTTTTCTTTTTCACAAATACCACCGGAAGCTCAAGCAAATAACCGAGCATAATCGCCGGTGCAATACCGCTTGCTTCAATCGTGATGATTTTGTTAATGGGGAGATTTGCGAAACGTCTAACGAACTCGACCGCAATCGATTTCATTAAAATAGGATCCATTTGGTGATTGATGAAACTATCGACTTTGAGCGTGCCATCATCGAATGCAACACCATCTTTGATCACTCTATCTTTTAAAACTTTCATGTGAGACCTGAGGGGGGAAGATTAACAGATTAGGTAGGATGGTGGGCCTTGCTGGAATCGAACCAGCGACCGCTCGATTATGAGTCGAGAGCTCTAACCAACTGAGCTAAAGGCCCAAATTGGTAGGCATAATTGGATTCGAACCAACGACCCCCACCATGTCAAGGTGGTGCTCTAACCAGCTGAGCTATATGCCTACTGTAAAGGCGTTAAAGTATATAACGTCCGAGCTCTGTAATCAAGACTTTTATGCCCTTTTATCAAAAATCGAACAATGTGTTCAAATTTCTAATTTGTCATCCGATTCGTGCTGAATTCGGAGTAACAATTCAAAGTGCAACCTGTTAAAATACAGTAGGTCTATATTGTTACACATTTTTTTATATTTTCAACTGTTATTAGGATTGTCGATGACAAAAAAAACGAAAAGAGGCTGGTTTAGCCGATTATTTGGCGGTTCTTCAAAAGATGAAGCCCCTGAAGTTGTAGAAGATTCAGTCAAAAATGATGCTGATTCTGCGCCCGTTTCAGAAGAAAAAGCGGTTTCAGACGCCCCTTCTTCCCAAGGTACTAAAGCGGAAACCGCGCCTGAAGCGATCACGCCTGAACCAGATTCATTCGAATCATCGCCCGAAACAGTCGATGAAGCTGAACAAGTTTTAGACAAAACTCTCGAAGAGATGAGCGAAACGGAATCCCCTCGCGCTCTTAATGCATTTGCCAATGAACTCACCGATGCATTTATGTTTGATGATTCCGCTGATGATGATACAGATGAAGAATCAGAGGACGATCTAGAAGCGCTCGAAGATGATTCAGATGAGGAGATTGTAGAGATTGAAAAGATTCAGGACGAGCCGTCAACGCCTGAGCCTATTGCCGAAGATCCAGATGAGCCTGCAGCTATCGAGTCTACAGTAACTGAATCCGTCACTAAAACTGAAGTAGAGACCGAGGTTGATCCCGAACCCGAAACGCCTGCGCCCACACAGGAAACCCAAGAAAAACCGAAAAAACAGGGCTTTTTTGCACGCCTTAAAAAACAACTCGCGAAAACAAGCGCTGGCCTTACTGAAGGCTTTGCCGATCTCTTCTTAGGGAAAAAAGAGATTGATGATGAGATTTTAGAAGAGCTCGAAACCCGCCTTCTCCTTGCAGATGTTGGCATTAACGCCACCGAACGCATGCTTGAATCGATCCGCGAAGAGGTTTCGCGTAAAGCCTTATCAAATCAAGATGAACTCTTTAAAGCGCTCAGCCACAAGATGGAAGAGATTTTAACGCCGGTGGAAGAACCGCTTGTGATCGACGATGCTAAAGCACCCTATATTATCTTAATGGTCGGCGTCAATGGCGTGGGTAAAACCACCACCATCGGAAAATTGGCGAAAAAATTCCAAGCTGAAGGCAAATCCGTCATGCTTGCCGCTGGCGATACCTTCCGCGCCGCTGCCGTTGAACAGCTTAAAGTATGGGGCGAGCGCAATCATATTCCCGTCGTATCACAAAAAGATGGCGCCGACCCTGCCTCGGTGATCTTTGATGCGATCGAATCGGCGAAAGCGAAAAAGGTCGATATCTTAATTGCCGATACTGCTGGCCGTCTCCATACCGATTCAGGCCTTATGAAAGAACTTGAAAAAATTCACCGCGTGACAAAACGCTTAGATGAAACTGCACCTCATGAGGTGATGTTAGTCGTCGATGCGGGAACGGGGCAAAATGCGCTCAATCAGGCCCGTCAATTTAATGAGTTTGTCCCCCTATCGGGCATCTCATTTACCAAAATGGACGGAACGGCAAAAGGCGGAATTATCTTTGCCATTGCGGATGAGCTTAAGATTCCAGTACGCTTTATCGGCGTGGGTGAAGGGATCGATGATCTTCGTCCCTTTAATGCAAAAGAGTTTGTGGAAGCGCTTATTCAATACAAAGCATAAGTTAATATTTCTGTAAAAAAAGCCTCGATTTATGATGATATCCCATCAAAATCGAGGCTTTTTTATGCATGGTTATCATCAATACTTAACCCTTCTCAAAAAACTGCATACGATTCTAATCAATACCACACTATTTAAAGCTATATCGTCGACAATGTAATATAATGATAATAATGGTAATAACCTATAATTATATATATACTTTCGTGTTGATATGCATTGACGACTTGTCAATAAAGGTAAGAAGATGACATTAACCATTGCAGTGACCCAATTGAAAACCGTGCCGGGACATATCGAGTATAATAAAAAGCGCATTTTAGCTGCGATCACACAGGCAAAACAATCAAATGCCGATATTATCCTCTTCCCTGAACTGACGATTTCAGGCTACGGGGCCAGCGATTATCTCTTAAAACCTAAGTTTATCGATGACGCTCGCGAGGCACTCTATGAGATCGCCCATCATTCCACCGATATTGTGGCCATCGTTGGCTTTCCTGAGCGCGATCATCATTCTCTCTATAGTAGCGCTGCGATTGTCAAAAATGGGCAAATCCTTGGAATTCACCGAAAAGGCACACTCTCCTCCACTGAGCTTGTGATGGAAAATTACTATATTTCGCCGGGCGACAAGCCAACCACTTTCACCATTAAAGGCAAGACAATCGGGATTGCAATCAGCGAAGACTTCCTCGACCCTAATCGTCTCCCAAAATGCGATGCGCTTTTATTGATGAGTGCGTTTCACTGGAGTAATCGTCGCCATCTTACCAATCGAAATGCCTTTCAAACTACCGCAAAAACCATTCAAACTCCCATCATTATCTCCAATGCGCTCACCTCCTGCGATCAATTTATTTTTTCAGGCTATGCCATGGTGATTAATGACCGAGGCGAACAGGTCGGTGGGGGCAAACGGTTTAACGAAGGGCACGTGCTCTTTGATATTGGTACCATTAACAAATTGCCACCGTTAGAGGTGCAAGAACATTTAGATGCAACGCTCTACCGCGCACTGATGTTTGGTCTCCAAGAGATGCTCAATTATGTACCAGAAGATAAAGTAACACTCTATATCGGTAAATGCTTAGAATCCCATCTTCTGTTAACGCTTGCCGTCGATGCGCTCGGAGCTGATAAGGTTTATCCCGTTCACTTTACCACCGCCGATGATCTTCCAAGCGATCTTAAAAATATTCGTACGCTCTGTAAACGCCTCAACGTACGTCTTTATGAATATGACATCAATAAAGATCACCTACGCAATGCATTAATGTCAAAACGGAAAGATGCCTCAATCGATCCCCCAATTAATTGGGCAGAAGAGAGCGTTGACCGCTACAAAAAAGGATTACTCCTTGCCTTTAGTGATCTGCATAACGCCATTGTGCTCGGGCCGATTAATAAAACCCAAATTAAGCTGAAACTTAAAGGTCACGGAATGACCGCAGCCGGCCACTATATGCCTTTTATTGACCTGTACCGCACGGATATTTTACGCCTTGCCGATTATCGTGATCTTGAAGGCAAACTTTTAAACAAAGAGGTGATGGCTGGTGCAAAAAGTGAGATTTTCCGCCACCCGAATGTGTGTGACGGGGCTGAACTCTCCTTTAAAGAGGTCGATCAGATCCTGTTTCGTTATCTTGATCGCCGTGAAACGGAAGAGTATATCGCCCAGTTTGATCATGATCTTGAGCTTGTCACTCGCATCGCTAAACAGATCGATCTTAATAATCTTTATAACCGCTATCGATTACCAGGGCCCTATTTCACCACAAAAGCGCTTTCAAAATCGTGGCATGATCTACACCGAAAATATACCGGCGCACTTGCCGATCCGATTGAATAGATAGTTCAGCTAGACTAGATAGTGAATATTAAAATTTAATCACACGACATAAAAAAACACCCAAAGAGCCAATCATCGATCCTTTGGGTGTTTTTATTTAAATCTTAAAACGCAAACTAATTGAGGCGCATGGTTTCTAAATAGCGTTTAAATTCATCTTCAAGCTGCAAGAGTTCACGATGATTTGGCATCACTACTAGCCCCACCTTAATAAAGGTCTCTGCATTGGTGAGATCCCCTTCATAAAGCGCTTTTTGCGCATTTTGGAAGTAGAGATTGGCAATGTCATGAAGCCCTGCTTTCGCGACTGGATTCTCGACATCTAAAAAGAGTACTTGCGTATAAAAATAGTACGCATCATCATGATTCACGCCAACATAACGCCCCTCAGACATCGCATGTTGCGCTTGATCGATAAAACTTTCGATTTGAACTTGCGCCCGTTCCAACTCAAAATCTTCAGCATTTGCATCATTCAGTGCATCACTACCAACAGAGGTAAGTGATAACTTAGGGAGCGAATCTTGATCATCAGTTGCAGTTGATGACCCTTCACCTTGCCCCACTGTTTCCCCTACACTTGAGAGTTTTAGATCAAAATCAGGGGCTTTGGCAATCTGCTCGATCTGCTCGAGCTCTTCTGCATTGATCTCCTCTTTCACCGGTGGCACATAGATATAACTTTGGCGCACCTCTTCAGGAATTTGCGGATTAAAAATCACCTGACCGTTATCCGTCGCTTGATCGAGCACATATTTTGGCAACCCTTGATGACGATTTTCACCGCCCACCATAATATAGGTCACAATGCCGAGCCCGAGCAGGATCACAAAGGTAAAAAATAGATTAAATCCTTGGAAAAAACCCCATCCGAGCGATGAGCCCGATGCTTTACGCTTCTTCTTTGCCTTACTCGCTTTTTTTTGAGCTTCAGGACTCTGCTTTTGACTGGCAGTGGTCACGCCATCGGTTTTCACTTTAGGGGATTGCTTGGGCGGTGTAACTTTTAACATATCAACTTAACATCTCATCAGTTTTTAGCAATTTGAATGGGATAATTATACCCTAACTCGGCGAGTGCTTCCCTTAATTCATAGAGCGGCAATCCCATAATGGCATGAAATGAGCCTTCAATCTTTTCAATCATCGGCGCCATCAGTCCTTGGATCGCATAACCACCGGCTTTATCCTGCGGCTCACCGGTTTCCCAATAATATTCGGCAAACCCATCTGGAAGCGTCATAAAGGTCACATGATTTTCGCTTAACTTAATAGAAGAACGAATTGTGCCATCCTGATCATCCTCAATGCCATAGAGTGCAATCGCTGAATAGACAATGTGGGTGCGCCCTGAAAGACGCGCCATCATCGCTTTAAAATCAGCAAAATCGACCGGCTTGCCTAAAATTTCATCATCAATCGCAATCGCGGTATCTGACGAAAGTAATAATTCATGACTCTCTAATCCTCTTCCCTCTTTTTTAAGCGTATCTAACGCAAGCTCTGCTTTGCCGCGCGCCATCGCTAAGACATAGGTTTTAGGATCAGTAAAAGGCGCAGTATCTTCGTCGATCTGCGCCTTTAATACCTCGAAGGGCAATCCCATCAACGCAAGAAGCTCCCGGCGTCGTGGGGATTGCGAGGCTAAAATAATGTGAGGAACCGTACCCAATTATAACCCTTTTACAATGGCATCAATGGCTTTAATCTGAGTTAACAGTGCTTTCATCTCAGATAGAGGCATGGAGTTTGGCCCATCTGAAAGCGCTTCATCAGGATTTGGGTGCGTCTCCATAAAAAAGCCCGCAACTCCGACCGCTGCCGCAGCGCGCGCAAGTGGAGGAACAAATTCACGTTGCCCACCTGAGGAAGTGCCTTGCCCGCCTGGAAGCTGAACCGAATGGGTTGCATCATAAACAACGGGACAGCCCGTCTCTTTCATAATTTCAAGCGAACGCATATCAGAAACTAAATTGTTATAACCAAAGCTAACACCTCGCTCACACACCATAATCTCATCATTACCGACGCTACGCGCTTTTTGCACCACATGTTTCATATCCCAAGGCGCTAAAAATTGCCCCTTTTTGATATTCACCGGTTTCATTGCGCGCGCCACATTTTGGATAAAATTAGTTTGACGGCATAAAAACGCGGGCGTTTGCAGAACATCCACAACAGACGCCACTTCATCGAGCGGGGTATCTTCATGCACATCGGTCAAAATCATCACCCCGAGCTCTTTTTTCACTTTCTCTAAAATCGCAAGCCCCTTTTCAAGACCTGGGCCACGATAGCTCTTTTCAGAGGAGCGATTCGCTTTATCAAAAGAGGATTTATAGATAAACGGAATGCCCAACTCATCGGTGAGCTCTTTAAGCGCCGCCGCAACATCAAAGGTCATCGCTTCCGATTCCACTACACACGTTCCCGCAATGAGGAAAAAGGGGGCATCGTTACCAATCATCTCATAAAATTTACTCATCTCTTTGCTCTCCTAGCCTCGTCTCGAATGCACATCGAGCCGTTAATTTAATACCTGATCCATCTCACTCACTGCAGCGGTGATCTCTTTTTCATCACGCACTGCTTTTCCATCGATCAGCAATTGCACGTCCAATCCAATTTTCCGACATGCAACAAAATAAGGCATCACATCGCCACGCTTCTCACCGGATTTTATGCAATAACTCGCTCCATCGAACAGATAGCGAAGTTGCTCTTTTTTAACATTATAGAGCGCCGCTAGTCTACGAAGAGCCGTCATTTGATTGATGGGAGGAATCAATTTCCCCTCAAAAATTACCTGATAACGTTTATCTGTCATACCTATTCTCTCTTATTATGAATCGAGATCTTCTTGATTCACACTCACTACTCGACGATTTTTATCGAACTGAACCGCGATGCGATAATGTTCTAATTTTTCTCCGTCTGAACGATAATGTGCAAAGACATAATGCCATACTGTATCATCAAAACTATCTTTAATCATAGGGGTACCAAGAATATGAAGCACTTCACGCTCACTCATTCCCGGCTTTACATTTTCAAGGCGCGATGCGTCAACATGGTTGCCCTGTAAAATATCAAACTGATGCATCCCAGGCATTTTAGCGCATCCCACTAAAAGTACGGCGAGGATTCCAATCATTCCGATTTTTTTCATATTATCTCCTGTGATATCGCTATCCAACACGACTCTCTAAATCTAACCAGCGCTCATATTTTTGTTCGAGCGTTTCGTTTAATTCTGTTAAATGATGCAGACGTTCTTGCTGATACGCATGCGATGTTTCATAAAATTCGGCGGTCTGAACCTCGTCAGTGACTGCTTCAATCTCGCTCTCTAAATTAGCGATAAGCTCCGGCAAACTCTCAAGCTCGCGCACCTCATGATACGAGAGCTTTTTCTCTTGCGGTTTGGTGCCACTTTTCAAAGACTTAGGCTCATTCCCCGTTTGTGTCTCTGATTTTACTCTATTTTCAGTGCTCGACTCTGCTTTTTTTGGTTTCTCCGGGGCTGCTTGCAACGCTTTTTTATCGCGCGCATCACGATAGGCCTCCCAATCGCTATATCCGCCGATCGATTCGGTAATTTTACCCTCGCCCTCTAAAATAAGGAGCGATGTCACCACTTGATCGATAAACGCACGGTCATGGGAGATTAACAGGAGCGTGCCATTAAATTGTAATAGCAGATCCTCAAGTAGCTCAAGCGTCTCAATATCAAGATCATTGGTCGGCTCGTCCATCACTAAAAAGTTGCATGGTTTTGTGAAAAGCTTGGCAAGAAGGAGGCGATTTCGCTCACCGCCTGAAAGCGCATTCACGGGTGATCGAGCACGATCTGGGGAGAACATAAAATCTTGAAGCCAGCCCATCACATGGCGTTTTTTACCATTAATCTCGATAAAATCACTGCCTTCACCCACATTTTCCAGCACCGTTTTATCAAGCTCTAAATCCGAACGAAGCTGATCAAAATAGGCTACTTCAAGTTGCGTACCTAATTTTACCTCACCCTTATCCGGCGATAATTGACCAAGAAGCAGTTTAATGAGTGTCGATTTCCCCACACCATTGGGGCCAATAATTCCGATACGATCACCGCGCATTACCGTTAAATTGAGCTGATCGACAATGGTTTTCCCGCCAATTGCGTAACTCATATCGGTCGCTTCAATCACTTTCGCACCAGTCACGCCTGCCTCTTCAAAATGAAGCGTTGCCGTTCCCTGACGATTGACGCGCTCCGCCCGCTCTTCGCGCATTTTAAGAAGTGCCTGCACGCGAGCTTCACTACGAGTTCTTCGGGCTTTTACCCCTTTTTTAATCCATACCTCTTCACTTGCAAGCTTTTTATCAAAGGCTCGATTTTCTTGCTCTTCGTTATACAGTTCAATTGCTTTACGCTTGAGATATTCATCATAATTACCCGGATATTCGCTTAAATTACCGCGGTCGAGCTCCACTATTTTGGTCGCGATACGCCCTAGAAACGCACGGTCATGGGACACAAATAAAATCGCGCCTTGATGCACCTCAAGTAGACGCTCTTCAAGCCAGCGAATCATCTCAATATCCAGATGGTTTGTCGGCTCATCAAGCAGAAGTAGATCGGGCTTTGATACCAAGGCTTTCGCAAGGAGCGTCCGGCGAATCCACCCCCCAGATAACGTATTGAGACGAGTTTTTCCATCAAGTTCAAGACGGGTTAAAATCTCATCAATGGCCTGATCGCTATTCCAACCATTTAATTGATCGAGCTCTTGTTGCAAAATGCCCAGCTGATTGAGCGCGGCATCTGTCGTCGCATCCTCTAATAGTGCGTAATAGGCTTTTAGCTTTTCACCGATAACGCCTAGCCCCTCCGACACAAGCTCATACACCGTACCCGTTAAATCAGTGGGAATCTCTTGCTCAAGTGTGGCGATTTTTAAATTTTTATCAAAAATAAGACGACCATCGTCCGGCGTAATGCGCCCGCCCACCACTTTTAAAAGGGAGGATTTCCCTTCGCCATTTCGCCCAATAATCGCAATCCGATCGCCCCGCTCAATCGAGAGTGAAGCGCCGTTTAAAAGGGGCGTAGAACCATAAGCTAAATGAATGTTATGTAATTGGATTATTGACATCGTGTCTCTTTAAAATTATTCACCAATTCGATTGCCTGAAACAACCGATAAATTAAGGGCCTTCACACTGCTCGGAAGATGCTGAATACCCGTTTTAGCCAGAGCTTCACTGCCGTATGGCCCGATCACCGCAACCCATCGATTGCCCACCTGTTTAATAATTGGCGCACCGGGAATGGTTCGCCCTTTCAGATGATTTTCAACGACTTGCTTACTGTTTCCTTCCGCAAGTTGAATGTAGTATTTGGAATCAGTCGCTGGTTTTGTCACCGGTTTTGTCACCGATTTTGCTACTGTCTCTTTAAGAGGCTTCGTCTCAGTTTTTCCTCGATTTACCACTGACTCGTCCGGCTTTTCCTCCTGTTTTACCGCAACTGTTTCTTGAGGCTTCGCCGTTTGAGAATCGCCTTTTATCGCCACTACAATGGGAGCTTTTTTAACGAACTTTTCTTCATCGGATTTAGGCGCGCGATCCACTTTAATGGTCTCAATTTTAACCGGCAACATCGCAGGAGGATTATTCGCTTCAGCCTCAATTGTTTCTACTGTAGCAACCTGATCAGCATTTCCGTTTTTTTCATTATTTCCCGCTAACTGTTCTACGCGCGCTTTTACATTGGGCTCATCGCCATCCACCACCGAGCTCACGGTAATGTTGGCATTTTTTTTCTGCTGCGCCATCGCATTGGTAATTTCTGGTTCTTTAATTAGATAAAACCACGCCGTTCCCGCAATTAACAGCCCAAGCACAATCACCGATGCCATCACATTGCGCAGTGTTAAAAATCGTTTCCGTTGAGGCGTAATTAATTTAAGCACACGCCCCGGATAACCATAAGAGAGCGAATGAAGCCGGTTCACTTCGGCATGGCTAAGCTCATCATCCGTTTTACCGAAAAAGGCATTGGCATGATCAATGAGGCGTTTTAACTGCATCGCATTAACCGGCGATAGCGTATAGTTCGTTGAGCGATTTAAAATGCGCTTAATAAAGAGATCTTTCTGATGGATATCCATAAACAGAAAGAGGAAAAAGTGGCGGGAATGATCATTACAAGCAACGCGAAGTTGGTCGAGAAGTTTAAGCTCGGTAGCATTTAAATTCTCGGAAGCATCAATCAACAGGACGATCTTTTTACCCTCTGCAATGAGCGCTTGCAAAATCGACAACACATCATCACGCAGGAAATTCGATTGAGTCATCTCATCGCCAAGGGAGCGACGAAAAAGCGTTAAGACATCGGTCTCTTCACCATTAATCATGGTCAGCACAATCTCGTCATTTTGACGTAGACGCTTACCCAGCTCGAGCATCATGCGGGTTTTTCCCGATCCCGATGCCCCATGCACACTGCAAAAATCATGCCGACCCGACATGATATTTTCATAAAGACGATCCAATACGCGTTGCGTCGGCATTAAATCGAGCCACGGCAAATCGCGCAGTAACGTTACTCTACTCATTAAACCATTCCGTATTTGATTGCTGCTAAAATTAGACCTTCCTCTATCGCATCAACTACCTCAGCCGATCCCATTGATTTTAGGAGAACAAAGCGAATTTTTTTATCACGATTTTTCTTATCAAGACGCATCGCGCTCATCATCGCATCCATCTCAATCACCGTTTCTTGACGAATAGGTAAACCAAATTCATCAAGGAGTGACTCCAATCGAGCAAAATCCGCATGAGAAATAAAGCCTGCAAGCTCAGAGAGTTTCCCAGCCATTACCGTACCAATCGACACCGCTTCGCCATGCAAAACGCCTTGATACTTCATATTTCGCTCAATTGCATGCCCAAACGTATGCCCAAGATTGAGGAGCGCACGAACGCCCTGCTCTGTTTCATCTTGATTGACTACATCTCGCTTAAAACTACACGCACGGTAGATCATCTCAGAGACCACCTCAAAATCAAGCGCTAAAATTTTCTCACGATTGGCTTCGAGCCAGATTAAAAACTCATCGCTTAAGATAAAACCGTACTTTAACACTTCGGCTAAACCACTTAAATATTCCCGTTTGGGAAGTGTTTTAAGGAGTGAGAGATCCATTAAAACCGCGCTTGGCTGATAAAAACTGCCGATCATATTTTTCCCTAAAGGGTGATTGATCGCCGTTTTCCCACCTACAGAGCTATCGACTTGCGCTAGAAGCGTTGTCGGCACTTGAATAAAATCAATGCCGCGTTGATAGATACTTGCAGCAAAGCCCACAAGGTCACCAATCACGCCACCGCCAAAAGCAATCAGCTGACTATTTCGATTAAATTCAAGCGTAAGAAGTTCGGTTAAAATTGTATTGAGCGATTCGGCGCTTTTATAACGCTCACCATCAGGCAAAATCAATACGCGCGAAGCATCTTGATCCACCAGTTTTAAAATAGTCTCTTTATGATAGTCATAAATCGTATCATTGGTAACCACTAGACGCTGTGATGGGTTTAAAAAAGAGGTGATCTCTTCACGCTCCAATAAATTTTCAGCCATCAAAATGGGATAAGAGCGCGTGCCTAAATCGATCGTTAATTTTTTCATCTATTTATCTCAACTAACCAGTCAGGGTAAGGTCTATCATTGTTTATAATATGCTCTATAATACCATCAACCACAACTTTCGGAGGCAGTTTATCTGAAAAGATCATATAATTTGCGCACTCACGATAAAGCGGATCACGGATGCTATAGAGCGTTTCTAAAACCTTCAGCGGATCCTCATTTTGCAAAAGCGGGCGATTGGTATCATATCGCACTCGATTAAATTGCTCTTGTGGCGACACATTCAGATAGATCACCTGCCCGCGTGCCTTTAACAGCTCACGATTTTCTTTAGTGACGACCGCGCCACCCCCGGTTGATAAAATCATCGGAGATATTTGCGTAAGCTCATCGATCATCGCCGTTTCTCGTTTTCGAAATCCGACCTCCCCTTCCACATCAAAAATATGGGGAATGGTGACGCCTGACCGCTCGACAATCGCTTCATCACTATCTTTAAATGTGCACTTTAACCGGCGTGCTAGTAGCTTCCCAATAGTACTTTTGCCCGACCCCATTGGCCCTATCAAAAAAAAACTGTCTTCCAAAAGGAAGACAGTTTGATCATTTGTATACATCATTTCGATTAATACTCTTGAAGATCAATAATATTAGGGGTTACAAAGATAAGTAACTCAGCCTTACGATTGCTGTTCTCTTGACGTTTGAAGAGATTTCCTAAGATCGGCAAATCACCAAAGAAAGGTACTTTACTATCAATCTTAGAGCTCTCTTGTTCATAGATACCGCCTAGAACAATCGTTTCTCCATCAGAAACCAGTGCCTGAGTTTTTAACTCTTTCTTCGCAATAATTGGCTCTTGGTTTTGTGCATACCCTGCAAGCTCATCTTTAGTGATCAAAAGATCCATAATAATTTTATTATCAGGGGTGATCTGTGGCGTTACGTTAAGCTCCATAACCACTTCTTTAAACTCAACATTTGCTACCCCATCATTCGATGTCACACTATATGAAATCTCAGAACCTTGCTTAATATACGCTGTTTGACGATCCGTTGTTAATACAACTGGCGATGCTAAGGTCTCACCTTTATTTTCAGTCTGCATCGCAGAAAGTTCTAGGCCCAACTGAAGTTCTTTTCCTAAAACCATATATTGAAGTCCAAAGGTCTTATTACTCGCGCCCAGATTAATCCCTGTATCAAGTCCACCTAAAACGCCACCTTCAGCTCCGTCACTTTGTAGGCTTCCGCCCCCTTGTGCTTTACCTTTTTGGTAACCGCCCCCCCAAACAACACCTAAGTCGCGAGCAAAGTTATCAAATGCCGCTACGATTTGTGCTGAAATTTGCACTTGACGTACAGGACGGTCAAGCTCTGCAATTAAATCTTTAATGATTTTAATTTGACGATTGGTATCTTGGATAATGAGCATGTTTGTGCGACGGTCAACGCTCACCGATCCATGTTTTGATAATCCAGCACCCACTGCATCTACGTTTTGTTGCGCGCCAACACGGGTTGCAATCACTTGTGCTAAATCAGATGCATCAGCGTAGTTAATTTGAACCAGCTCAGTTCTTAAGTTAACGCCTTCAAAACGGGTTAATTGATCTTGCGGAGCGATAAAAATTACATTTCCATCACGTGCTTGACCTAAACCTGAATAGAGAAGAACCGTATCAAGCGCTTGGTCCCAAGGCACATTGGTAAGTTTAATGGTAATGCGGCTGTTAACGGTATCGCTCACTACAATGTTTAAGCCAGTGTAGTCCGCAATAATTTGTAGTACCGCACGCACATCAATGTCTTGGAAGTTAATAGAGATAGGCTCACCAGACCATTGGTCACGTTTAAGCGCACTGCCCTCATCAAGACTTGCCACTTTCGCTTCAATCTTCGGTGATACCGTTAAACGATATTTATTTCCGTTAATTTGTTGCGCTGTGTAGTCATAGGATGAATGCGTCATGATATCAACGTAAGCACGTCCTGCAATATTCACCACTTCAACCGCAGATACCGGCGTTGCAAAATCCGTCACATCAATACGACGATTTTGTGATGGATCCCAAGTATGTCCACCTACCATTAAGCGAATCTTGTTACGCTCTTCTACAACATTAACCGGTGTTTGACTGCTAGGTAAAAACACATCAATCACGCCCGCGCCTGCTGAATTGCGCATAAAGTTAATATCGTTTAATGGCGCAACGTTATCAACTTTTTGGTTTTGGTCAACAAGGTTGTCCCAATTCGCTTTTGTTAATTTTGCAGTGTTAGTTAAGTGAACCGTGACTACATTGTTTTTTACTGCGACTGTATAATCGGTTTTGCCACTTAGATTCACCGTTGAACGAAGACGATTATTCATATAAACGTTTTGAACGTTATCGATTAAACGCGTATCAAGCACTCGGTTTTTTGCATTTTGATAAACGCCTTTTGCGTTAAAATCAAATACAAGTACATCGCGCTCTTTAATATAGTAATGGCTTGGCGCCGCTACTGACTGATCAAAGTAATATTTTAATGTTTGCGTTCCGTCTTGCAAATCAACGGCTTCAACGTTTTGAAGCGTCTGAGCAGACGCACTTAAAAACCCGCTTAACAGCAGTAAAACCGCACCGGTTTTTGTGATATTAGATGCATATCTTTTCAATAACATAACCAACAGCTCCTAAATACAATAGCCTTTACTTAATCTCTAAATTAATAATTCGTTCTTTTGCTTCCCAACCCTCTTCGGTCTTATCTGAAGCAAATTTCTCTACAATTCGCACATATTGATCAGGAACAATCTGCACTACGCGTCCAAAATTTGTTCCCATATAATCACCAAGTCCAACGGTTTGTGTCGCCAGTGGATTTTCACCCATCACCTTCACCAACACTTTTGGATTCTCGGTCGTTCCAATAGTTCCTATTAGAGTAAGCTCTTGTAAGGAGTACTGTTCTAATAAGCCAGGAATATAACCCTCTGGGCGCTCTGGATCCACATTCAGTGTATGCGTTCCATAGCTATCAGGCCCCCCTTTCGGATTTAAGATATCGCTTAACTCAGCCTCAATCTCAAAAGGATCTGGATATTCCTTTCCTTCATAGGGTCTTGAGAAATTTTCAATCTTCATCGGAATGATTGGCTCACGTTTGACCGTAAGATTCACTTGTTGTGACGCTTTTTGAAAGCGCTCATTAATTAATTCCTCTACATCGGGCTTGTCTGTATCAAAAAAACATCCCGTTAATAAGGCAGGTAGAGCCACTGCTATCAATACTTTTTTCATATCTTTTTTCACCCTCGACTACTCTACGTATTTATAAGTAGAGATGGTCGCTGAAAAAGGGTAGCCTCCCCCTACTTGCTCACAGTTGACGCGATTAGACACACGAATATTGACACCTAAATTCCCAAAACTCACCTGACGATTATTTAATAGATCAGGATCGCTCATCGTAAATTCATCGAGCGTAATAATCCGTTGTAAGTTAGATAGATTCGCAACAAAGTCACCAATGCGGTGATACGATGCACACCCTTCAATCAAAACGGGAATCTCTTCAACAAAGCCACTTTTATGCTTTTTCATCGCAAGCGGGGTACGGCGCGTAAGATAGATATCATTTTCAGTTGCGTTACGATGAAGTTCCGCCATGAAGTTCGATGCTTCAACAGTCTCTGGCAACATCAATTTAATCTCACCAAGCGTTTTTTCCGCCTCTTTGATCGAACTCTCGTAGTGCTCAACTAAAAGAGATGCGCGTTGACGGCGTTCTAACTCATCAAGCTTACTCTCCTCGTCACGGGCTAATTGCTCAAACTTTTCAGGATAAGCACTGTATGAATAGATCAATCCGAGCGCCGCAACTACCGCACTGATAATAAATACCACAACCACCACACCATAACGAATCGGCGCTTTCAGTTTTGCAAGGCCACTTAAGCTTAATATATCTTTATTCACGGCTTACTCCTTTGACTCTGCTTTTTTACGTTTAACTTCGGGGTGAATTTTGATCCCAAACAGGGTCAATTTTGCATTTCCCACACGATGCTCTTGAGAGTAAGGAATTGGCGCAAGTCCAACCTCTGTTTCAAGACGCTCTGTAAATGAAATTAGACGCTCTTGAGACAACGCCGCCCCTACAAAAGAGATCTCTGTAGGTTTAAAGTCAAGAATGTGAATCGATACACCGCTCTCTTTTGACGACGCGAGTTGCTCTAATATAGTCACCATCTCAGCCCGTTGTGTATTAAGGCCATTCAACACCTCAAGCTTATTCGATAGATCTTTAATCAGTGCCTCACGCTGTCTTAAGTTGGCAGCCGCTTGCGCATATTTAGGCTTATTCATCTCAGTTTCAATAGTGGTAACGCGATAGGTTTGGCTGTCATAATACATGCCAACCGCATACCACGCCGCAATCCCAATTAAAATCCCAAACAGTACCGCTACTGCGAGCGTTTTCTTTAAACGGTCTTCGCGTTCAAACTGAAGCGCTTCACGCCAAGGCAATAAGTTAATCCGAATATTATTCATTAGAGCATACTCCTTACCGCTAAACCGCACGCAATGGCAAATTTCTCAGCTTGAACGCCAGGTACATTAAATTGAACCATATCGCTCGGATTGATTCGCTCAACCGCGCGATCAAGTGATCCTGAAAGCGCTTCAACAAAGCCCGGTACCAGCGCGCCACCACCGGTAACAAAAATCTGTTTTAAACTCACTTGTGGGTTATTGGGCACATAGGCATGCATTGCAGATTGAACCTGGATAACCATCTCTTCGATAAAGGCCTCTTTGCATTTCGCTAAGATCGGATTGCTTTCCCAATCGGCATTCAGTTTTTGAATTTCCGCATCATCCATAGAGATATCAAGCTCATCTGAGATCATCTCTGTTAAACGGTCACCGCCAATCGGCATCTCACGCGCGTAGATTGTTCCGTCACCTTTTAAAATGAAAAATCCAGTACGAAAAACGCCCGACTCGATGTAGACAATCGCATCTTGTTTAATAAAATTTGAGAAATCATATTTAAGCCCGAGGAGCGTTGTGAGCGCATAGATATCCGCATCCACAATTTTCACCTCAAGCCCTGCAATTTCTGATGAGAGCGAGCGTGAGTTTACAAACTCTTTTTCCGCTGCAACAATGAGCACTTCATTTTTATACTCTTCTTCAATTGATGAGCCAATAATCTGGCAATCCATCATTACCTCATCGGCCGAAAATGGGATATATTGCCCTAAGTTCGCTTCGAGCGTTGTAAATAGCTCATCGCCCTTAAGGTTTTCATCGATCACCGCGTTATAGGTCATAATTGCAGTGGAGGGCACAGACATTGTCACCTCTTTACTTCCGCCAAGCTGTTTCATCGCCCGTTGTAGATGGATCCCTAAAACATCCACTTCTTCCGGAAGACCGTCTCGCATGACTTCTTCATTAAACATATATTCATACGCACGATCGATCGAGAAGTCTGTTCCTCGTCGGTTTCCTTCGACTATTCGGATCGAAGTCGTGCCGATATCGATTCCTACAGCTTTATTAGGTCGTCTTGCCACAGTGAATTTCCTTACAAAATAAATTGATAAAATTCTTTATTTAAAATTTTAAAATAGCTAATTCTAATTATCTTATTTCTTGCATTGTGATGATACTATCGAAGTCAGGTAAAAATCAAACACTCAAGTCAATATAATCATCAGTTTTCAAAAGGTATTTACATTTCTTTAGTTTTAGTTAACTACTTGAGAAAATTGAGTATCTTCGATCCAACGTTTCCGCGCTTCACGTTCTCCGCGAGCGAGCAACTTATCAAATACAGAGGACACATCTTTGAAATCTTCGACAGTCAATTGAACTAACCG
This sequence comes from Lysobacteraceae bacterium, assembly GCA_012513365.1. Lineage (GTDB taxonomy): Bacteria > Pseudomonadota > Gammaproteobacteria > Cardiobacteriales > Wohlfahrtiimonadaceae > CALZBJ01. Next base: position 3,900 of record JAAZCI010000031.1, on the reverse strand, counting down.
TCTAGTCTTATAATTCATCGTTGTTTCACGCAATTGAATGGGATTCATCTCCCCAAGCCCTTTAAATCGGGTAACCGTGACTTTACTGCGAGACCCTGCATTCTTATGCATTATCTGATTCTTTTCTTCCTCATCGAGCGCATAAAAGACCTCTTTTCCCACGTCAACGCGATAGAGTGGTGGTAAAGCAACAAAAATATGACCTGACTCAACTAATTTTTCGAAATGTTTCACAAAAAGTGCACAAATTAAGGTCGCAATGTGAAGCCCATCGGAATCCGCATCCGCCAATATACAGATTTTACCGTACCGAAGCCCAGAAATATCGTCGGTATCAGGATCAACCCCAATGGCAACGGAAATATCATGAATCTCTTTTGACGCTAAAATCTCCGAGCTCGCCACTTCCCAGGTATTTAAGATTTTCCCGCGAAGCGCCATTACTGCTTGCGTGTCACGATCTCGCGCCTGCTTTGCCGATCCGCCTGCCGAATCCCCTTCCACTAAAAAGAGCTCGGTGAGATTCACATCGGTACTAACGCAATCTGCCAATTTTCCCGGAAGTTTTGGCCCTTGTGAAACCCGTTTACGGGAAACGGTTTTGGAACTTTTAAGACGGGCTTGCGCACTTCGGATTACCACATCAGCGATCGCTTCTGCCTCTTCCACATGATTATTGAGCCAAAGTGCAAAAAAGTCGCGCACCGCATTGGTAATCACGCCCGCAATATCGCGCGAACTTAGACGCTCTTTCGTTTGCCCTGCAAATTGAGGCTCTTGCATCTTGACTGACAATAGATAATTGAGCTGCGCAAAGAGATCGTCCGGCGCAATTTTTACTCCGCGCGGCAGTAGACTTCTTTGGTCGCAAAATTCACGCAGCGCATCGGTTAATCCGGCTTTAAGACCGTTAACGTGCGTTCCGCCAAGCGTTGTAGGAATGAGGTTTACGTAGCTCTCTGCCATCACAGGCGCGCCCTCTTCATTCCACGCCAATCCCCAAATAATCTCTTCATTGTCGGCTTTAAATTCGCCGAAAATAATTTCACTTGGCACATGATCGACATTTTTGAGTGAATCATAAAGATACTCTTCAACGCCCGATTCGTAATGCCAAACAATCTCTTTTTGATCCGCTTCTTTTGCGGTTTCATCGATGAGTTTAATGGTGAGCCCTGCGCATAAAATCGCTTTAGCTTTAAGGAGATCGCAGAGCGACTTTTTAGCAATTTTTGGGGAATCAAAATATTTGGGATCGGGGAGAAAACGGATATCAGTCCCGCGATTATTTTTCCCGACGGTGCCAACCACTTCCAATTCACTGGCTTTATTCCCATCGTTAAAGACGATCTTATGCTCTTTTCCATCGCGTTTAACATAGACCTCAAACACCTCGGAAAGCGCATTCACCACCGATACCCCAACCCCGTGAAGTCCGCCCGAAAACTGGTAGTTATCGCTATTGAATTTCCCGCCGGCATGGAGCGTTGCTAAAATCAGCTCAACCCCGCTGACACCGTGCTCTGGGTGAATATCGACCGGCATCCCGCGCCCATTATCTTTCACCCCTAAAAATCCATTTTCATAGAGCGTTACCACCACCTCATCGGCATATCCTGCGAGCGCCTCATCGACGGAGTTGTCGATTACCTCCTGCAAAATATGGTTCGGACGCGACGTGTCGGTATACATTCCCGGGCGTTTACGCACAGGATCGAGACCGGATAACACTTCTATCGACGTGGCGGTATACTCTTTATTGCTCATAGTTGTTTGTAACTCTTACTCTTAAAGTCGTTCATTATTCGGATAAAAAAAGCGATGCAAGATCGCTTTCAGATGGGATAATCTCACTATTTTACGTGATTTATGGATGGCAAAGCTGATATAGCTCACTCATTAATTCACGAAACATTAAAACTTGTAATTGTGCACTGCCGGCAGCGATGGTGTAGAGATCATCGCTCTCATCGAGCTCTTCATGAAAGGTCTCTAAATATTTAACGCGTTTTAAAATGAAATCTTCCCCGAGTGAAAAACTCACCGCCTCATTAAAAAGCAGTGATAAACGCGTCACATCCCAACCATCTTCAAGATTTTGTAAAATCTCTTTTGACATCGCCGGAATGCCTTTATAACGCGCCGTACCGCCCTCTTCTTTAGTGAGCTCTTTCATCTCAATTTCATCGAGAAGAGTAAAACGCTCACTGGTAATGCCTTTTTGCACCCATTCGGTCATCACACTCGCAAGCGCAACTTTCGGTGCAAGCGCAACAACGGGCAGTGTGCCGAGCGTTTTACGCAAAAGCCCGGTTAATTCCGATGCCTTTTTCACGCTCGTTGCATCGATCACGAGCCAATTTTTGTCGATATCGATATAGGCCGATAGCGAGCTACGCTCCGGAAGTGCATTAGCCATCAATTCATTAATAATGACCTCTTCCACCTCCTTATATTGGCTGCGCGTTTCGATTTTTAGCTCTCGCTCTTCCGCGCGCTTTTCAACGGCGGTTTTAATCGCTAAACGGGGCAGTTTTTTACGCTCAACGCCCATGCGAATAAAATACGCGCCATCCACGGCCTCAACAAAGGTTTTTCCGCTATTGAAGGCCGTTAGCCAACCAAAGGATTCCATCTCCTGCTCAAAACATCCCACAAGAGGACGCTCGGCAAGGGCTTCTTCAAGCTCAGACAGCGTGAGCTCAAGCGGTTCTTCAAATTGGTAGACTAAAAAGTTTTTAAATAGACGCATAATTATTCATCTTTCACTAAAAGTGCCATTGATTCCACATGTGCAGTATGCGGAAACATATCCATCACGCCGGCAGAAACGAGCTTATAAGGATGCTCTTTGGTGAGCACTCCCAAATCTCGCGCAAGCGTTGCCGGATGGCACGATACATATAAAATTTTCTTCGGCGCAAGCTGACCAATATAGGCCATCATCTCAAGCGCGCCAGAACGAGGCGGATCGATCAATAAGACATCGTACGTCTGATTCATCCACGGCTCTGATGATTGATCTTTCGTTAAATCCGCACAATGGAACTCAACGTTATCAATATCATTAAAGCCCGCATTCCGCCCTGCCCAATCGGTAAGACTCTTATCGCCCTCAACGCCGATCACAGATTTTGCCTGTGTCGCTAACGCTAAGGTAAAATTCCCAAGGCCGCAGAAAAGGTCGAGCACATGTTCATCGCCTTTTAGATCAAGAAGATCGAGCGCTTGACGCACCATCTTATCATTCATCACAGGATTGACCTGCGTGAAGTGATACGGTTTAAAATAGAGCGTTAATGAATCGAGAAGCGAATAGGAGATCGCCTGATCCGACTCGCCCCGCTCAGAGAGCGCAACGGTAGTCGATTCATTGCCAGGCTGCAGATATAAAATGAGATCGTGCTCCGCTTCAAAGGCTTTTAAAATTGCAAGATCCTCTTCGGTGGGCGTTTCTAAAACCCGCAGACTTAACGCATGAACCGATTCACCGACCGCCACTTCAATTTGCGGAAGCGTGCCGGCAATGGTGAGTTTACCAATCATTTCAGAGAGCGGTTCAATAAGTGAATCGATCTTATCTTCCAAGATGGGGCAACGTTTCATATCCACGATAAAGGGCGTTAAACGCTCACGAAAACCGACTAACACCCGCCCTTTCGCCGGAACATTTTTAACGCCAAGACGGGCTTTATAACGATAGCCTTCTGACGCACTTCGAAGGGGCGCTAAACGCTCATATTCGGTTAATCCCGCTTGTCTTTCAAGATTGCTCTCAAGTTGCATCGCCTTAAATTCAATTTGACGATTCGGATCTAAATGTTGCAGTCTACAACCGCCACACATGCCGTATACATCACAAATCGGCGCCACGCGATCTTCAGAGGCTTCTAATACCTC
>JAAZCI010000281.1 GCA_012513365.1 Lysobacteraceae bacterium | reverse complement strand
GATCAATAAAAAGAGCTGATTAACATCATCTTACGATTAAAATACATTTCTTGATTTTTTAGGAATGTGCTATTGTCGTAATCGATGACGGCCAAAACGTACACCAAAATCTAAATAATAAAGTTCGTCATCGGTAATCAATATTTATAGTTATAGTGAATGGAGTAATTAATGAATAAGTTAATTAATAGGCTAGTAATGCCGCTTGTTTTTGCGTGCGGTGGAATGCTCGGCGTAGCAAATGCTGACCCGATCGTAATTAAATTCTCACACGTTGTTGCAGACTCAACCCCGAAAGGCCAAGGCGCACAGCTCTTTAAGAAACTTGCTGAAGAGCGTTTAGCGGGTAAAGTAAAAGTCGAAGTCTATCCAAACTCATCGCTTTATGGTGATGGACAAGAGATGGATGCCCTCTTACTTGGAGACGTACATATTCTCGCGCCCTCTCTTGCAAAATTTGAGCACTATCAGAAAAAAATTCAGCTCTTTGACCTTCCATTCCTATTTGACGACATGGCCGCGCTTGACCGTTTCCAACATAGTGACGCAGGCCAAGGCTTACTGAAAAGTATGGAAGATAAGGGCATCACCGGTCTTGCGTACTGGCACAACGGTTTAAAACAGCTTTCAGCAAATAAAGCATTACGTGTTCCACGTGACGCGCGCGGTCTAAAATTCCGTGTACAAGCATCAGCCGTTCTTGAAGAGCAATTTAAAGCACTCCGCGCAAACCCACGTAAAATGGCGTTTGCAGAGATGTACCAAGGCCTTCAAACCGGCGTTGTAAACGGTGCTGAAAACCCTTATTCAAATATCTATTCACAAAAAATTCATGAAGTTCAAAAGTACATCACTGAATCAAATCACGGTACTTTAGACTACATGGTAATCACAAATACAAAATTCTGGGACGGTTTACCCGAAGATGTTCGTACCGAGCTTAAAGCGATTATCGATGAAGTATCAATCGAAGTAAACGCGCAAGCGAATGCGGTAAACGAAGGTGATAAACAGCGCATTTTAGATGCGGGCACAACTGAAATTATTACGCTTACGAAAGAAGAGCGTGAACAGTGGCGTGATGCAGTTCGCCCTGTTTGGAAAAAGTTTGAAAATGAAGTCGGCGCGGATTTAATTGAAGCGGCGGTAAACTCAAACAACCAATAATGTAGGTTAGCGCACAACAACCGTTCATCTTGTTAGATGAATCAATGATAGCCCCTTTAATCCCTGTATTAAGGGGGTTATCGCGTTTTTGTGTGCGTCAAGCAATCTGTAAGGGGAACTCACCATGTTTATGAACATCTACCGGTTCATGGATAATTTATGGCAAAAAACTGAAATTTTTATGACGGTTTTTATCCTAACATCGATGACACTGGTTACTTTTATCTACACCATGCTCAACAATCTCTATATGCCATTTTATAAATTGGCGGACTGGGTTGCGGGCGATGAACCATCTAAACTGGAAGATTTTTTATTAGATGCCGGCGATTTCATGATGGAATCGGCGAGCTCGTTTAGTTGGTCAAATGAATTTACAGCGGCCTGCTTTGCCTGGCTTATCTTCTTCTGTATGTCGTACGGCGTGCGTATCGGCGGCCATATTGGCGTGGATGCACTCGTTAAACTTTTTAGCACACCGGTAAAACGCTTCTTTGCTTATTTAGGCTTAGGCGCTTGTCTTTTATACGGCGGGATTATGCTCTTTGCGAGTATCGACTGGGTCTTAAACTTCTACCGTTTAGGCACGCTTGCCGAAGGGCTTGACCGCTTTGGCGTAATGCGTTGGCAGATCTCCATCATTGTTCCGATCGGATTTACGCTCCTTATTTTCCGCTATATCGAAGTGGGCTATCGCATTTTTACCCACAAACAAGATACCCTCGGGTTAGCCGACGAAGCGGCCGATGCCATTGATGAGTTGAAAAAAAGCCAAGCAGAGGAGCTTAAATAATCATGACTGTACTATTTCTATTTGTCATCCTCTTTGCACTGATGCTGATCGGCGTGCCGGTCGCGATTTCACTCGGGCTTTCAAGTGCATTGACCATTATGTTTTTTAGCCCCGACTCACCCCGTGGCTTAGTGATTAAAATGTTCGAAACTTCCGAACATACAACGCTTCTCGCGATTCCTTTCTTCTTAATTGCCGGCGCATTTATGACCACAGGTGGCGTTGCTCGTCGTCTTATCGACTTTGCAAATACCTGCGTTGGCCATATTCGTGGCGGTCTTGCGATTGGTTCTGTACTTGCCTGTATGCTCTTTGCGGCGCTTTCAGGCTCAAGCCCTGCTACCGTTGCAGCCGTCGGATCAATTGCGATCGCAGGAATGGTTCGTTCAGGTTATCCACAAGAATTTGGGGCAGGCATTATCTGTAACGCGGGAACCCTCGGAATCTTAATTCCTCCTTCCATCGTCATGGTTGTTTACGCAGCGGCGACAGAGCAATCGGTGGGTAAAATGTTTATCGCGGGAATCGTACCCGGTGCCCTACTTGGGGTTGCGTTAATGGTGGCGATCTATATCGTCGCGCGCATTAAAAATTTACCGGCTCAACCTCGCGCAAGCTTTAGAGATTGGATTGTCTCCTTTAGACGCGCCCTCTGGGGACTTCTGTTAATGGTGATTATCCTCGGCGGTATCTATTCTGGGATGTATACTCCGACAGAAGCGGCGGCGGTTGCGGCAGTTTATTCAGCGTTTATCGCACTCTTTGTCTATAAAGATATGCGCATTCGCGACTTCCCGAAAGTGATGCTCGACTCTGGAAAAATGACGGTTATGCTGATGTTTATCATCGCCAATGCCATGCTCTTTGCCCACGTTTTAACCACCGAGCAAATTCCACAAATGATCGCGGCATGGGTAACCGATATGGGGCTATCTCCATGGATGTTCCTGGTGATTGTGAACATCGTACTCTTAATTGCGGGGAGCTTTATGGAGCCATCGGCAGTGATTTTAATTCTCGCGCCAATCTTCTTCCCGATCGCGATGGAGCTTGGCATCGACCCAATCCATTTAGGCATTATCATGGTCGTTAACATGGAAATTGGTCTGATTACTCCACCTGTAGGGCTCAACCTCTTTGTGACCTCAGCGGTTACCGGTATGCCGATCACTCGCACGATTCGCGCGGCGCTGCCATGGTTAATGATCTTGATTTTCTTCTTACTCTTAATCACCTATATCCCTGCCATTTCGCTCACCTTACCCGAGCTATTAAATGCAAAATAGGCGTTTATCTTAAGAGGATTAACCATCATCATAAAAGAGTCACTTCGGTGGCTCTTTTTTATTGCCCATCGCTCACGTAAGATGATCGGATATATTTAGGAATTTGATTGGGATTTCCGAAACTTCACGCTAAAATAGCCCCATTCATTCATGCTTTTTGCTTCTTACTGATCGGATAAAAAATGACTGCTCTAACCGCCTTCCGTGGCAAATATCTTGTGCTCTCGCTGCTCTTAACGCTCTTTATTACTAGTTGCGCGCACTATAATGATTCAGTCACCGAGATGGAGATTCCCGCCCATATCAATGCCAAATCGATTCCCACCTTTTTAGTCCCTGAACCGATTGCGCCGGAAGTGATTGTCTTTGAAAATGGCGATCGTTACGCGGGCGATGTGGAAAATGGCGTTCCTAATGGCGTTGGAAAATATCGTTACGGCGACGATTCCCCCTTTAGTGGCACGGTGATTGTGGCCGGATTTATCGATGGCGTTGCCGAAGGTGAAGGCCGCATTGTGACCCCTCATTCGGTGTATACCGGCTCCATTAAACACAGCGTTCCCGATGGAATGGGCACCTCAGTCTCAGCGCTTAGCCGCTATGATGGGCAATTTGTCAATGGTGTCATGCACGGCTACGGGCGCATGGATTACGCCGAAGGGCGCTATTTTGAAGGACTTTACGAAAATGGCTACGCCAAATCCGGCACCTTTTATCTTCCTGAACTGGGCACCTTTAAGGGTGAAATCAGAGCCGGAAAACTCTTTGGCACCATCACCTATTTAGATGGCACTACCGAAGCGGTGCAAAATATCCGCATCGATTAATGCCCGCGCATTCCCTATAATGGTCATTTACCGTACACGCCCATAAAGGAGATCACCATGGAATGCTATCAATTTACCGACAATCAATTTGTAACATCCGATGTCGAGACGGCGACCTTACGGTGCATTCCCTTTGATCAACTTGAAAAGGTAGCCACTGAAAACGGCTGGCCGAGCACAATGATTACGGAAGGTTTGAACGCTAAAAATGATGCCTATGTCGAGCG
>JAAZCI010000280.1 GCA_012513365.1 Lysobacteraceae bacterium | reverse complement strand
GATCAATAAGACATCGTACGTCTGATTCATCCACGGCTCTGATGATTGATCTTTCGTTAAATCCGCACAATGGAACTCAACGTTATCAATATCATTAAAGCCCGCATTCCGCCCTGCCCAATCGGTAAGGCTCTAATCGCCTTCAACGCCAATCACAGATTTCGCTTGTGTCGCTAACGCTAAGGTGAAATTCCCAAGGCCACAGAAAAGATCGAGCACATGTTCATCGCCTTTTAAATCGAGAAAATCAAGCGCTTGACGCACCATCTTATCATTCATCACAGGATTGACCTGCGTAAAGTGATACGGCTTAAAGTAGAGCGTTAAGGAATCGAGAAGCGAATAGGAGATCGCTTGATCCGACTCGCCCCGCCCAGAGAGCGCAACGGTCGTCGACTCATTGCCAGGCTGAAGATATAAAATGAGATCGTGCTCCGCCTCAAAGGCTTTTAAAATTGCAAGATCCTCTTCAGTGGGCGTTTCTAAAACCCGCAGACTTAACGCGTGGACCGATTCACCGACCGCCACTTCAATTTGCGGAAGCGCGCCGGCAATGGTGAGTTTACCAATCATTTCAGAGAGCGGTTCAATGAGTGAATCGATCTTATCTTCCAAGATGGGGCAACGTTTCATATCCACAATAAAGGGGGTTAAACGCTCGCGGAAACCGACTAAAACCCGCTCTTTTGCCGGAACATTTTTAACGCCAAGACGGGCTTTATAACGATAGCCTTCTGACGCACTTCGAAGCGGCGCTAAACGCTCATATTCGGTCAATCCCGCTTGTCTTTCGAGATTGCTCTCAAGCTGCATCGCCTTAAATTCAATTTGACGATTCGGATCTAAATGTTGCAGTCTACAACCGCCACACATGCCGTATACATCACAAATCGGCGCCACGCGATCTTCAGAGGCTTCTAATACCTCGGTCACCTGCGCTTCATCATAATCTTTACGCGTTTTTGTGTACTGACACACCACACGCTCGCCGGGCAACCCGCCATCGACGAAGATCACCTTTTCATCCAACTTGGCAACGCCTCGCCCATCGTGGGCAAGGTCCTGAATGACTAATTCAATCGGCTCTGCCGGCACACGATTGCGACGACCGCGTCCTCTTCTTCGACTCACGCTATTCTCTCTTTGCTAACAAATTCTAAAGAAGAGCATATTATCATAATCATGCTTCAAAGATAAAAATTGCGCAATTTTTCAAACCTACACAAAAATTAGCGCGCCGATAACGCCTCAGGCGATGTCTCAACTCGGACGATTTGACGTTGATTGAGCCCCGCTAAATTCACCGTCGCCGTCACTTCCACTGGCACTTTCAGTGCATGAGCGGTTTCAAGTGCGACCACTTGCACTAAATACTCAATATCCCGCACCTCCATATGATTAATAAATCCCTTAATATAGTTTTCAAGCGCGAAGAGTTCTAAAAAAGTCTCCCCCGCACAATATCGAATCGAAAGGGTTGAGCCCGCTCCTGGGTTTTTACTCGCGTGGCATAAGATCGGCAGATCAATCTCATGAGTCTCTTCTGCCTTTAAGGTTGGGAATCGATTGCGAATTAGATCAATCGGATAATCGTGATATCGAGAAGGGTATTGAAGCACAACGGTGCCAATAATGGGCGCTTTCATAAAATATAATCCTAAAAGATAGATAACAAAAAAAGAGAGAAAAACAGAGTGATAGATCGTGATAATTTAAGCCGATACCGACAATTTTTGCGGATCGGATGTCACCGGTTTTTTCCGCCAATCTTTAAAGAGGGCTCGCCCCATAACGCTTGTGGCGATCAGATATTTTGCGATCACATCAGCAAAAATAATCTCAATCATCATGGAAAACTCAAATACGCCTAAAAAGGCGATCATGGTAAAAAGTGCACTATCAAGAGGTACACTCACCGCATTACTTGCGAGCACTTTCACTGGCCACGTTCGCCCGCGTAAACGCTCAAAAATTGCCGTATCGGCGAGCTCACTCAGTAAAATTGAGAGAAATGAGGCGATCAAAAATCGTGGAGGAATCTCAAACCAGAGGGAACAGAGCGTATTGACCACAATGGCAATTCCGATCCCAAGAAGTGCAAATTTAAGCCCATAGCGATGAAGATGATCACGCAAAGTAAAAACAAAGGCGAAAAAAATCGTGCCGTAGCTTAAAAGACCAAACATGGGAAGTTCAATAAATCGATCGAGTACGAGGTTCGCAATCAAGATCGAGCCGACATAGGCGGCCAAATAGATATAACGCATCTTTAAACCTTTTTATTTAGATTTGGGGGTGAGGGAACCCAAACGTAATTGCAATGAATTACCGTAAAACAATGTATGTGAAATCGTATTCTACTCGTTTTTAAGCGAGTGTGCGACCTTAAAACTCATAACCGCGACGCAGTAGCACAAGCG
>JAAZCI010000279.1 GCA_012513365.1 Lysobacteraceae bacterium | reverse complement strand
GCTTACGGACCAACACCGACGGCAACGCTCGCTTCGCAGATCAAAACCAATCGTTATCTGCAACTTGCGCAAGCCTCAGCGGCGGACTTTATTAAATTCCGTAATCGTACCTAAACGCTCGATTGACCCAAAAATCAAAGGTGATTAGCAGGCTCAATGAATTTAATTTAATCTTTTAATCACCGCCGTCCATTCGCAGACGTTATTTCTAAAAAGAGGCCTCTGCCTCTTTTTTTATTGCCTCGCCCTTCCCCTAGCGTCAAAATCCAGCCCGCCCATCCTGCAGATTACGCTTCCTCTATTTATCATTGCCCGAAAAAAGCGTATCGTGATTATATTCCACAGTCCAATGCATCTTTAGGATGCGGATTCATTTATCGATCGATTTTATCGAAAGGAGACTCCATGAAAGCGCTCTTTACCCCCACAAAATTGGGAGCCATTTCCCTCAATAACCGCCTTGTGGTGGCCCCACTCACGCGCACTCGCGCCGACGCAGACCATACCCCGAATGATCGCATGGCTCGCTATTACGCCGATCGCGCTTCAAGCGGTCTTATCATCAGTGAAGCCACCTTTATTAGCCCGCAAGCGGTGGGATATCGTAACGCGCCTGCCATTTGGAATGACAAACACGTTGCTGGCTGGAAAAAGGTTACCGATGCCGTCCATCAAAAAGGCGGTAAAATCGTCCTTCAGCTCTGGCACGTCGGGCGCATCTCCGACCCGGAACTCTTAGCGGGAAATCTCCCCGTCTCCTCAAGCGCGGTACAACCAAAAGGCCATGTTAGCCTGCTTAGACCAAAACGCGATTACGTCATCCCGCGGGCATTAACCCTCGATGAGATTGAGGCCACCATTAACGATTATAAAAATGCCGCAATCCGCGCTAAAGAAGCCGGCTTTGATGGCGTTGAGATTCATGCGGCGAACGGTTATCTCATCGACCAATTCCTCCGCGATGGCGTCAACGAGCGAACCGATCAATATGGCGGCTCGATCCCTAATCGCGTCCGTTTTCTAACCAAGATCGTCGATGCCCTTATTCCCGTTTGGGGCGCAGATCGCATTGGCGTTCATCTCTCGCCGCAAGCCGCCGAACACGATATGCACGATAGCAATCCAGTGGCCCTTTTCACCCATGTCGCTAATGAAATGCGCGAGCGTAAGATCGCCTTTTTATTCCTGCGGGAGCCCGTGAATGAGGCAAGCATTGCCGAAGAAATTCAAACTGCTTTCCAAGGGCCGATCATTCGTAACCAAGACCTAACGCCCGAACTTGCCAATCAGCTGATTGAAGAAAAACGCGCCGATGCCGTCTCATTTGGTCGTCTCTATATCGCAAACCCCGATCTTAAAGAGCGCCTTGAGCAAAATGCGCCGCTCAATGACCCCGAACCCACCACCTTTTACGGGCAAGAAGACGCGGGGTATCTTGATTATCCGACGCTAAAATAACTCCCAAAGTAATTCCCAATGCTTCCCATAATTCCAAGATTCAGGCTTTTTACCGACTTTATTGATCTGTAGCGTAAAAAGCCCTTTTCTGCGAAGAAGCGCTGCGTTATGATGTTCTTTCTATCAATTTATATAATATTAGGAGTGTTATATGGCGGATTTACTGATCACCTTAACCCCTCACGAGCGGGATTCAAACAACGTCACCATCGCCTTTACCATGGGCGTTGAAGCGCTTACTAAAGGCCATTCTGTGGATTTAGTCCTTTTGTCAGATGCGGTCGCACTCGCGCAACAAGGCTATGCCGATAAAATCGATATTGGCGCCCCCTTTAAAGCGATTAAAGAACTGCTTCCCGCGTTTCTTGAAAAGGGTGGCAACATCAAAGTCTGCACCGCGTGCATGATTCATAATGGCGTGGAAAAAGAGTCGCTTATTCCTGAAGCGGTTATGATTACCGCCGGCGATGTGATCGATCTTTTAATGGAGAGCAATAAAACCTTGCAGCTCAATTAATCGAGCCGTTTTATCAAGTTTCCCATATAATAAACGCAATAAAAAACCTCCCAAACGGGAGGTTTCTTTTTTAAGCCACAAACTTTTTTAATCCACAAAGTTTATTGAGGGGCTTTTACGATCTCAGGCATCGCAGCCATTTCGGCCATTTCGGCAACGGGCACAATCGCCGCCACCTCAGGAGTCACGCCCGCACCGACTGCAGCATCGCCCACTGGATCAACAACGGGATCACGCACTGGTAATGCTTTACGATCGAGCGTTGCATGAAGCGTTTCGGTATCGAGCGAGTTTTCCCAACGCGCAACAACCACGGTCGCACAGGCATTTCCCGCAAGATTAGTGAGCGCACGACATTCTGACATGAAGCGATCCACCCCTAAAATAAGCGCCATCCCTTCTACCGGAACCGTTGGCACCACCGAGAGCGTCGCTGCTAGAGTGATAAATCCAGCCCCCGTTACACCGGCCGCCCCTTTTGAGCTCAACATCGCCACAAGCAGTAGCAAAATTTGTTGCCCAATGGTTAGATCAATGCCGCACGCCTGCGCAATAAAGAGCGCCGCCATCGTCATATAGATATTGGTTCCATCGAGATTAAAGGAATATCCCGTCGGCACCACAAGCCCGACTACCGACTTATCACAGCCCGCGCGTTCAAGCTTTTGCATCAAAGTCGGAAGCGCCGCTTCAGAGGAGCTCGTTCCCAGCACAAGAAGCAATTCCTCTTTGATATAACGCATCAATTTAAGGATCGAAAATCCGTTATAACGCGCCACCGCACCAAGTACCACCACCACAAAGAGAATCGACGTCATATAAAAGGTGATCACCAGGAGCGCAAGGCTCGATACCGATTCGATGCCATATTTCCCGATGGTAAATGCCATCGCCCCAAATGCCCCAATCGGCGCGGCTTTCATCAACATCGACACCAGTTTAAAGACAGGCTCTGAGAGCTGATTTAAAAACGCCACAATCGGCTCGCCCCGTTCCCCAATGCTCGCAAGCGCAATCCCAAATAAGATCGCCACAAAGAGCACCTGTAAAATATTGCCCTGCACCAGCGGGCTGATCAGCGTATCGGGAATAATATTCATAAAAAAGGCGGTGAGCGAACTATCCTGCGCTTTTTGCACATAATCAGCCACGAGCTCTTTATTATCGAGCAACGTCTGCGGATCGACATGCATGCCCGCACCAGGTTTGACGATATTGGAAACAATCAGCCCGATAATGAGCGCAATCGTTGAAAAACTGAGGAAGTAGAGCATCGCCTTGCCGGTCACACGCCCCACCGTCTTCATGTTGGTCATGCCCCCGATGCCGGTTGTCACCGTGATAAAAATCACCGGCGCGATAATCATCTTCACCAACTTGATAAAGGCTTCCCCAAGCGGGCGCATCTGCTCCCCAATCGCAGGATAAAAGTGCCCCAACAAAATCCCTACACCAATCGCAAAAATCACTTGAACGTAGAGGATTTTATAAAACTTTGGCTTTGGAGGATGGATTCGAATTTCGATATCTTCCGTCTTAATCTGGCTCATAATGCCCACCATTTTATTTTAACAATCCTCATTTATATCGCTATTTCGTGCAATTAACCATAGTTCATATCAATATTCTTACAATATTTTACACTCGCGCACTTTTTCATAACGCCTAAAATTGCTGAATCTCCTTAATTTTCACCTGCTTAGATATTGATCAGCGCAATATTAAATTTTGTTAATATTTACATAAAAATACAAGCTGACTACAAAAAAGGATTCCATAGCGGAATCCT